>JACCZQ010000387.1 GCA_013695905.1 Chthoniobacterales bacterium | reverse complement strand
GTCCCTTTGTCGTAGTCGCTCTCCGCCGCGGAGCGCGTTTTCAGGTAGTAGAAGGCGCCGGCTGCGGCGAGGAGCAGGGCGAGGAGCACGGCGATGCCAAGAAGCGCGGGCCGGCGTGCGGAGCTGCTGTCTCCGGGGCGGGCGGCGCGCTCCAGCTCGTCGATGAGGTGCTGGTAAGTGGCGAATCGGTGGCCGGGATTCGGACGGATCATGCGGTCGATCACCTTCGCCGCGGGGCGGGAGACATCCGGCGCCACCTTCTGCAGCGGCGGAGGGTGAAGCTTCAGCTGGTGCAGCTCGGCGGCGGAGGTGGTATCGCCTTCCATGGGCGGCACTCCGGCGATGGCGTGGAAGAGGGTGGCACCGAGGCTGAAGATGTCGCTGCGGAAATCCTCCGGCTCGTTGTTTAATCGCTCCGGCGCGACATAATAGGGCGTGCCCCAGATCTCGCTGCGACCTTCGACTTTCTGCTCTGCGGCGCCGGCGAGCCCGAAGTCGCCGATCTTCGCGGTTGTCTCGTCGAGGTATAGAATGTTTGCCGGTTTGACGTCGCGATGGATGAGGCCTTTTTCGTATGCGGCCTGCAGCCCCCTCGCGACCTGGATACCGGCGTCGAGCACCTGCGCCTCGGGGATACGGGTGTGCTGCGCCATCAGATCATCGAGGCTGCCGTGAGCGACCAGCTCCATGACGAGGTAGATCTGCCCGTGCGCCGTGCCGGCGGAGTAAACTTGCACCACGTTCGGGTGATTCACGGAGGCGGTGACGCGCGCCTCCTGCTCGAGGCGGGCGGCTTCGGCGGGATCGGCGCTAAGTTCTTTCCGCAGCAATTTCAAGGCAACAAAGCGGCCGAGTCTGGTGTCGCGGGCCTTGTAAACTGCGCCCATGCCGCCGACGCCGAGCGTCTCGACGAGCTCGAAATTATCGAACGCGCGTTCGACGCGCATTTTCTCGCCGCAGGAGGGGCAGGCGACGCGTGCCAGCGGTTCGGCCTCGCCGACATCGACGAGGGTGCCGCACTTCGGGCAGGCCTGTGTCGGCACGTCGGACGTGGCAGGCAGTTCGCTCATGCTAGCAAATGCGCGGAGCGACGGAAAGAGCAGCGCTGCAGCACGCGGGAGGCATTCGCGTGATCGAGCTGGAGGTGACGCGGGAACATGGCGGTCTTCGGTTGGACCGATTTCTGGCGGCGGCGTTGCCGGATTTTTCGCGGTCGCGGCTGCAGACGCTGATCCGCGATGGATTCGTTCGGCTGAATGGCGAGCAGCCGAGCACGCGCGAGGCGGTGAAGAACGGCGACACGATCACGGTGGAGGTGCCGGCGCTCGAAAAGATCGAAGCGGAGGCGGAAGCGATCCCGCTGCAGATTCTCTTCGAGGATGAGGATCTGCTCGTGCTCGACAAGGCTGCCGGCATGGTGGTGCACCCGGGCGCGGGGAACGCGGAGCACACGCTGGTGAATGCGCTGCTCGGGCATTGCCGCACGCTGTCGGGCATCGGCGGGAAGGAGCGGCCGGGGATTGTGCATCGTCTCGATAAGGAGACCAGCGGCTGCCTGGTCGTGGCTAAAAACGATGCGACGCACCGCGATTTGTCGAGGCAATTTGCGGCGCGCACGATGCAGAAAACATATCTCGCGCTGGTGAATGGCCGCCCGCGACAAGCTGCCGGGACGATCGACGCGCCGATCGCGCGGCATCCGGTGCATCGGCAACGCATGAGCGTGGCGCGGAACACGCGCGGGCGCTCGGCCCTCACGGAATATCGGGTGGTGCGGGCCGGGAACGAGATCAGCCTGGTGGAATGTGCGTTGCACAGCGGCCGCACGCATCAGATCCGCGTCCACCTGCATCATCTGGGACATCCGGTGGTGGGTGACAAGCTCTACGCGCCGAAGCTGGCGAAGAACTTTTCTCGGCAGATGCTGCATGCCTGGCGGCTCGGGTTTACCCATCCCACGAGTGGCGAGTGGCAGCTGTTCGAGGCGCCGTTGCCGGGAGATTTTCAGCAGGTGCTCGATCGGCTGGAGGCGCAGGAGGCGGCGTCACGGCGGTATCTGCCGGAGGCGGGCCGTCCCTCTCGTTAGGCAAAACAACAGCAGCGCGACGAGAGGCGGCAGCATAATGATGGCGCGGAGCCACGGTTCTGATCGCCACGGCAACCAGAAGAGCCGCTCGTTCCAGAAGAGGTAGTAGGCGAAGAGCGAGACGCTGAGGACCTGCCACGGTTGCGCGCGACGCCAGGCGGCGAACGGCAGCAGCCAGGTGAGATACCACGGGTGCAGCACGGGGGTGAGGATGGTGGCGGTGCCGAGTACCCAGAGGAGGCCGCGGCGCCAGTTGCGCCAGAAGAGGAGCGAGATGGAGCACACCGCGGCGATGATGATGACGTTGTAGCGGTAATTTTTCTGGCGCGGGTTTGGCCAGACGGTTTCCTCGATGAGCCACCAGAAGAGGTCGTTCAGCCGCGTCACATGAGCGAAGTTGCCTAACGAGTCCCAGATCGGCACCTGCGGGTAGCCGTAGAGAAGGCCAAGTGCGGCGGGGAGGGCGAGGCTGAGCAGCAGCACGGGCGCACGCCGGCGCAGAGCGAAAGCGCAGAGCGGGAGGATGAGGAGCGGGATGAGCTTGATGGAAATGGCGACACCGAGGAGAGCGGCGGCGGTGGAGGCGAGGAGCCAATGGTTTCCGGGATTCGCCCTCACCCCAACCCTCTCCCATCCGGGAGAGGGGGCGGCCTCGCGCGTCGATGGAGGTGTGGTGTCGCTCGGGGCTCGACTGGCTTCGCCGCTGCTCTCCGGCGTCGCGGGTGAGTGCCCGGCGTGTGCGGCAGGCGGGGTTGTGGAAGAGGATGAAGACGTGGTGTGTGCGGAAGACGTGGTGTG
>JACCZQ010000355.1 GCA_013695905.1 Chthoniobacterales bacterium | reverse complement strand
TGTGTCGTGGTGCGGCAGGAGAAACGCCTGTAGCTGCGGCGCTGTGCGCCGCACGGGTATGTGCTCACGCCCAACGCGAGGGGCACACACAAACCCGTGTGCCCACAGGGCGACAGCTACAAACGCTGGTGCTTCCGAGCGACCACGGAAGCGGGACCGCACGCCGGGCGGGGCAGTTCGGCACGCGTGAGCACATACCCGTGCGGCGCACAGCGCCGCAGCTACAGGCACGCAGGAAACCCAGCCTACAAGGTGCGGCAGAAGTCTTGGAACCGATCCAGGCCCTTCTTGATGATGTCGATGCTGGTGGCGTAGCTGAGACGCACCGTGCGATCGTCACCAAAAGCAGCACCAGGAATCACCGCGACGTTCGCTTTGCTGAGCAAACGATCGGCGAAATTCTGCGAGCTAAGCCCGAGCTGGCTGATGTTCACCAGGATGTAGAACGCGCCCAGCGGTTTCACTGCCGTGATGTTCGGGATCTTGGTGATCCGGTCGTACATGTAATTGCGGCGCAGATCGAACTCGTCGCGCATATCAACGAGCGGCTGCTGATCACCCTTCAATGCGGCGATCGCACCACGCTGCGCAAACGAGACCGGATGCGACGTGCTGTGGCTCTGGATAGAATCGCAAGCCTTCGCCACGGCCTCCGGCGCGGCGAGGTAACCAAGGCGCCACCCGGTCATCGCGTAAGCTTTGCTGAAGCCGTTGATGGTGATGGTGAGGTCGTAGGCTTCTTTCGAAATCGAGGCGACGCTGACGTGCTGGATATCGTCATAGACGAGTTTCTCGTAGATCTCGTCGGACAGGATGTAGATATCTTCTTCCGCGGCGACTTCGACGATCGCCTCCAGCTCTTCCCTGGTGTAAACAGCGCCGCTCGGATTGTTCGGGCTGTTCAGGATGAGCATCTTCGTGCGCGGCGTCATCGCGTTTTCGAAATCTTCGGCGCGCATTTTCCAGCTGTTGCGCTCGGTCGTCGGGAGGATGACCGGCTCCGCTCCAGCGAGGCGCACCATGTCCGGGTAACTCACCCAATAAGGCGCAGGAATGATCACTTCGTCGCCGGCCTGGCAGGTGGCGAGGATCGCGTTGTAGCAGGAGTGCTTGGCGCCGCTGCTGACTACGATCTGGCTCGGCTTATAGGTGAGGCCGTTTTCCGCTTGCAGCTTGTCGGCGATCGCCTGCCGCAACTCGGGTAAACCGGCGCTCGGCGTGTATTTCGTGAACCCCGCCTCGAGCGCCTGGATGGCCGCTTGTTTGATATGCTCCGGCGTGTCGAAATCAGGCTCGCCGGCACCGAACCCACAGACATCGAGGCCCTCGGATTTCATGGCTTTCGCCTTGCTGTCGATCGAGAGCGTGAGGGAGGGAGTTAACTGCGCGGCGCGCTCGGAAATTTCCATGGCTGTGGGTGGGTGCAGGGTTGGCAAAATGGGAGCGCAAGCTATTGGCGACCGTAGGTACTTTCAATCAAAGCTTTGAGGTTATTCTCATCCACCTGGATGATGCCCATCTCGCGCTGTGCGTTCTCCGCGGAGTCGGAGGCGTGGGCGGCATTCACCATGATCGTCTGGCCGAACTCGCGCCGGATGGAACCTGGAGGAGCCTTGCTCGGATCGGTCGGTCCGAGGACTTCGCGGATTTTCCGGACTGCGTCTTCACCCTGGTAAACGAGCGCAATGCACTTCTCAGTGCCGGGGTTGGTGCGTTGGTCGCCGCTGACCGCGCTCGGCCGCCCGCCGGACATGAATTCCACCACATCTTCCCAGGCGTTCCGACCTTTCCCGGCGCCGAGCTTCTCCTCGAGAACCGGCAAGACCGGCCCGTAAAACTCCTCCGCCTGCGCCACGCTCATGCGGTGCACTTTGAACCCGACGATCGACAACCCGGTGCGCGAGAATACCTCGATCACGCCGCCGGGGCGGATGTTCGGGAACTTGAAATTATCCGGTTTGATCAGGACGAGCGTCTTCTCGACCTTCGCGCCTTCAGCATAAGTGATGGCGCCGTCGAGAATGCCACCGTCACGATCGGAAAATTCCGACCAGAGCTTCAGCCCCTGCTCGACTGATTCGCTGCCGAAGGCGGAGATCACCGCTGGCTCGAAGTAAGTAACTTTGCCGGATTCATCCGTGATGTAATCGCCATACGTGTCGCGAATTGTCTCGCCGCTGGTGCGCTCGTGCACGATGTGGCCAACGACCTTGTGCACGCGGTCGATCGCGTCCGGCCCCCGAAAAACCAGCAGCAACGCCCGCGCCCGCTGGCCGTTCCTCTCGCCAGTGAAATTCTTCAGCACATACCCGCGGATCAGCTCCTGCG
>JACCZQ010000350.1 GCA_013695905.1 Chthoniobacterales bacterium | reverse complement strand
GCTCCGAAATCATGGAGGAAATCCGCGGCTCTTACACAAACGTCGTCGGTCTTCCCATGGACGAAACGCTCACCGCGTTGCGCCATTTCGGGATCGAACCCGCCTGACGCAGCGTCTCACCTCGCCGGCTCGCTGCGGTAGCAGATTTCCAGCTTGTTCCCCTCCGGGTCCTCAAAAAAGAACGCGTAATAATCCGGCGTATAATCGACGCACAGCTCCGGCCCCTCCAGCACCTTCCCGCCGGCGCGCTTCACCACCTCGGCCACGCGATTCACCTCTTCACGTGAATCCGCCCAAAACGAAATCCGGCTGCCATTCGGCCGGTGCTCCGGGTCTTCCGTGAAGCCGAAGAACTCCGTCTTCCCGTTGCCCAAAGCGTACCAATTATACCATTCCGGCCCAGTATCGCCCGGTCGCGTGAACCCGATCGCCGGGAGCACCTGCTCATAAAATTCCCGCGCGCGGGCGAGAATCCCTCACCCGCAAATCAACATGATCAAAAAACCGCGTCTTCATCTCCCTCCTTGATTCCGAATCCTGTCATGTCGAGCGAAACAGTTTACCCGCCGTGGCGGGAGACATCTCTTCTCCTGCTCTTGATCCTGATCTTAATCCTGCTCCTCCCCGCAAAGTTCCCTCGCTCGAAAGGAGCAAGATCAGGATCAAGATCATGAGCAGGAGCTGCTCCGCGCACACCTCACCCGGTCCGCTCCGCTCTCCGAATCATCAGCTTCAATCCCGACCAAGTCTCATCCACCGCGCACACCTTCACATCCACAAACCCCAGCGGCAGCGCCACCTCCCGTATCGTGCCCTCCGTAATATCCGTCGCCACCTTCGAAGCCTTCTTCGGCCACGACACCCACAGCACCCCATCCTGCGCGATCCGGTTCCGTAGCATCGTCAGCCGCCGCGCCAGACCCTTCCGCTCCGTCACAAACAGATGCACAAACCCAGCCCCGGCCGACATCCGGCTCCCGATCGACGCTCCCTTCGGCAGCTCCCCGAGCAACTGCCGGTAATACGCCGGCGCCCCGAGCACCGTCACTCGCATCCGCTCCCCGATGCCAAGTTTCCGCACCAGAGGAGTGCCCGAGTAGCCCGATGATTTCATAAGCAGTTCAGCAGAAGCAGCGCAGCCGGAGCAGGTGGTGTTCGACTCCGCCGCACTCCTTGATAGACTTCCGCCGCCTTGCAATTCCAGAAGCAATTTCGTCCGCGCGCGGTTCTCCTCCACCTCGTTGCTTTCGCGCTGCTGCTCCTACCCGCCTGCGAGCGGCAGAACGACCGCGTCTCCGGCACCATCGAAGTCGATGAAGTCCGCGTCGCGCCGCGGTTCGGAGGTCGCGTTTCAAAAATCCACGTGCAGGAAGGCGACACCCTCACCGCCGGCACGGTCATTGCCGAGCTCGAAGCACCGGAGCTCCGCGCCCGCCGCGAGCTGGCCATCGCGCAAATGGACACCGCCGAGCGCGACGTCGAAGCCTTTGCGGCGCAACTGAAATTCATGCGCGCCGACGCCCAGCGGCAGCAGGAGTTGTTAAAAAGCAGCGCCGTCTCCTCGAACGAAGCCGAGCGCGCGATGAGCGTCGCCAACGCGCAGGAGAAAACCCTCGCCGCCGCGCAAAGCCGCGTCGCCCAAACCAAAGCCCAGCTGGAGGAAATCGCCGCGCAATTGGAAGAAATGAAAGTCGTCGCGCCTTCCGATTCCGTTCTGGAGATCCTCAGCGTCCGCGTCGGCGACGTTCTCCCGCCGAACCGCGAAGTCGCCACCCTGCTCCTCCCCGATCGCCTTTGGGTGCGCGTTTACATCCCGCAGCCGTGGCTCGGCCATATCCGCTTGCAGGAGGAGGTGCGGGTCCGCGTCGATTCCTTCCCCGACGAAGAATTCCGCGGCGTCATCGAGCAGATTGCCCGGCAGGCGGAGTTCACCCCGCGCAACGTGCAGACGGTGGAGGACCGCATCCGTCAGGTCTTCGGCGTCAAAATCCGCCTCGAAAATCGCGACGACAAACTCCGCGCCGGCATGTCCGCCGACATCACCTTCCCGAACGTGCCGAAGGATTGAGGATGACGAATTTGGAAGCCATGAAGCCAGGAAAGGGAATCTGCTCTTCTCCTGGTTTCCTGGTTTCCAAATTCATTCTTTGATCCGCGCGATGCCTTCCGAAGCAATGATCGAGTGCGACGGCCTTACCAAGCGGTTCGGGAATTTCACCGCCGTCGATCACGTCAGCTTCTCCGTCGAGCGTGGCTCCATCTTCGGCTTCCTCGGCCCGAACGGCTCCGGGAAATCCACCGTCATCCGCATGCTCTGCGGCATCCTGCAGCCGAGCGACGGCACCGCCCGCATCGGCGGCCGCGACATCACCCGCGACGGCCACGAAGTGAAAGAAATGATCGGCTACATGTCGCAGAAATTCTCCCTCTACGACGAGCTGACGGTGAGCGAGAACCTCACCTTCTCCGGCAAACTCTACGGCCTGCACGATCGCAAGCTAAAGCAGCGCCGCGACGAGCTCATCGCGATCACCCATCTCGAGCCGTATCTCACCCGCCGCGCCGCGCTCCTCTCCGGCAGCTGGCGGCAACGCCTCGCCATGGCGTGCGCGCTCATGCACAAACCGCAGGTGCTGTTCCTCGACGAACCCACCGCCGGCATCGATCCCGTCGCGCGTCGTGAATTGTGGGACCTGCTCTTCGAATTCGCGGGGCAGGGGATGACACTCTTCGTCACCACGCATTACATGGACGAGGCGGAACGCTGCTCGCACGTCGGCTACATCTCCATGGCGAAGCTGATCGTCTGCGGCGAACCCGACGACCTGAAAAAGATGCCGGAAGTCAGCCCGCCCGGCACCCGCCGCCTCGACGTCACCTGCGACCACGTCACGCGCGCGTTGCAGCAGATGCGCCAGGTGCGCGGCGTCCAGAGCGCCACCGTCTTCGGTCAATCCATGCACCTGCTCGTCGATGAGAAGATCACCAGCGACACCATCGAGCAGGAGCTGCGCAGCGTCGGCATCGAACGCCCGGAGGTTCACGAGATCGGACCCTCCCTGGAAGACGTCTTCGTCGCCCTGACCAACAAGAACAGCAACAACGGGACAAAAGCCGCCGCATGAAACGGAGCATCGACCGTTCAACTACAGAACGCCGCCACCGCTACGAAAGCACAGAAGCCGCCGCATGAACCAGGCCCCCCGCACGACTATGCGCATCCGCAGCACGTCATCCCGAACCGCCGAAGGACGGAGAGGGATCTCCCGCCGCCAATGAAAACGCTCTACGTCTATATGATGACGAATCGGTCCCGTGTGGTGTTGTACATCGGCGTCACAAACAGCCTGGTCCGGCGTGTCTACCAGCATCAGCAGGGCGAGATCGACGGCTTCACGAAAAGGTACAAACTCGACCGCCTCGTCTATTACGAGTCCTACGAGAGACCAAGCGACGCCATCTCCCGCGAGAAAGAGCTAAAAGGCTGGCGCCGCGAAAAGAAGAACGCCCTCGTGGAGACGAAGAACCCCACGTGGGCTGATCTGTCTGCCATGCTCTACCAGCCAACGCGAGATCCCTCATCGTCTCCGCGATTCGGGATGACACGCCACGGGGGTCCGTCGCAAAACGAAAGCGCTTCGCCCGCATGAAACGCCGCCCTTTCCGCGGCCTGCGCGCCATTCTCTTCAAGGAATTCATCTCCGTCCTGCGCGATCCGCTCACCCTTTTCTTCATGCTCTTCCCGCCCTTGATCGAGATGATAGCCTTCGGCTACGCGCTCGATAACGACGTCCGCCACATGTCGATGGCGATCCTGAACGAAGACCGCACCGTCGAGAGCCGCCAGTTCATCCAGCGCTTCGTCAACACGGAGACCTTCCGCATCATCGGCGAATTCCAGAACGTGGAGCAGCTCGCCAGCGAGATCCGCAAAGGCAACGCGTATGTCGGATTGCAAATCCCGCCGCACTTCACCCGCGACCTCCGGGCCGGCCACGGCGCGCAGGTGCAGATGCTGATCGACGGCTCTAATTCCACCACTGCCCTGCAGGCGCTGAACACCGCCCTCGGCGTCGCCTTGACCCAATCCGTCGAAGGCCTGATGCGCGAGACCGGCCGCCGCCATCTCCCCGTCGAGGTGCGGCCGCAGATGCTCTACAACCCCACCATGCGCAGCCCGAATTTCTTCGTGCCCGGCGTCATCGGCGTGGTGCTGCAGATCGGCACCACGTTCGCGACCGCGATGGCCGTCGTGCGGGAGAAGGAACGCGGCACGCTCGAGCAACTACTCGTTAGTCCGCTCAGTCGCTGGGCTCTCATGCTCGGCAAGCTGATCCCGTATTTGTGCGTCGGCATGATCATGGCAGCGCTGCTCTTTGGCATCATGCGTTTCGTCTTTCATGTGCCGATCGCCGGCAGCGTCACCGCGATGTTCCTCGCCACGCTGATCTACGTCTTCGCGCTGCTCAGTCTCGGGCTCCTGGTGGCGACGAAAGCCGAGAACCAGATGCAGGCGCTGCAGATGTCGATGGCGTTCATCCTGCCGAGCGTCTTCTTCTCCGGCTTCATTTTTCCGCGTGAAACAATGCCCGCCATCTTCTGGGGAATCGGAGCCGTCATCCCGACGACCTATTTCATCGAGCTGATGCGAGCGATCATCCTCCGCGGCGCCACCTTTGCCGAGTATTGGCGCGCGCTCGCCATCCTCAGCAGCATGGCGGTGCTGCTGTTCTGCTTCTGCGCGTTGCGTTTCCGAAAGAAATTCGGATAACGCGACACAATAAACCGTCGCCCTGCGGTAGCTGTCGCCCTATGGGCGACACGGGTATGTGCGCGCCACTCGCGCAGTGCGTGAGCCGAGACCCGTGCGG
>JACCZQ010000345.1 GCA_013695905.1 Chthoniobacterales bacterium | reverse complement strand
CCTCCGCTCTGCGCTGAACCGCGCGATGAAGGGTTGGTACTGGATGGGGCACTATCTCACGATCCTGCTGGCGCGAATCTTCTTCCGCTTCCGCATTGTCCATCCGGAGCGGCGGATCCTGGAGGGGCCGGTGATCTACGCCATGAATCACGAGAGTTATCTCGATCCGCCGCTGGCCGGCATTGCGACCGGCCGCGCAGTTTACTTTCTCGCACGTAAGACATTGCTCGATGTGCCGGTGCTCGGCTGGCTGCTGCCGCGCCTGAACGTCGTGCCGGTGGATCAGGAAGGGACGGATCGCAGCGCGTTGAAGGCATTGCTGCGCATCCTGAAGAAAGGAGACGCCACGGTCGTATTTCCGGAGGGATCGCGCACGCTCGACGGGCACCTGCAGCCGGCACTCCCCGGCGTCGGGTTCGTCATCGCAAAAACACTCGCCCCTGTGCAGCCGATGCGCATCTTCGGAGCGCACGAAGCTCTTCCGCGCGGCGGCGGCCGGCTCCGCTTCCCGCGCCTGACGATCGTTTTCGGGGAGCCAATCCGCTTCACCGCGGAAGATCTCCAGCCGCCGGGGAAGGAACTCTACCAGCGCTTGAGCGAGCGCGTGATGGAGGCGATTGCCGCACTTCGCCTCGAGTAGCAACCGCCGCGCCCGCGCCCCCTCGTTTGGCGCGCGACCGTGGTGGGGTATATTGCCCGCTCGTGAACCCCTCGAACGAGAAGCGGTCCGCTCCCTCTGCTTCACGCGTGTCGCGTGGCGTGCTTCAGGTCATGGCCATCATCCTCCTCGTGCTGGCGCTGCTCGCCGTTTACTCAATTTTCCAACGAAGCCGGCAGGCCCAGATCGAGACGTTCTCGATCGCTCCTGTCCCGTCGCCCTCGCCCACTCTGCTCCTCTCGCCTTCTCCTGCCGCTCCCTAGCGTTCGCGCGGAGGCGCCTGGTGCCCGGATTGAGCGAGCGGGCGCCGTGCAGCCCCGGCGCCACTGAAATTCGAATAAGCGGCAGTAATGTTGGTCTAACCTGCAACCATGAAGAACCTAAGCCTGCTAGCCATCGGTGCCGTCGCGCTCGCTCTCGTCACCGGCTGTGACAAATCAATGACTGAGGCGGAGCGAAATGCCCAGGTCGAACGCGAGGTGCAACAACGTCTCGCCGCCGAGCGTCAGACTGAAGATCAGCAGCGCCTCGAGGAGCAGCGGGCGGAACTCGAAGCCCGCGAGCAGGAGCTGGCCGACCGCGAGACAGCCGCCAGCCAGAAGCGCACCACCGCCGCGACCACGCCGCGCCCCACCGCCCGGCCGCAGGCGGCCACGGACACCCGCTCGCGCACGACCGCTGGGACCAATGGCCGTGCCAAGCCCAAGCGCTCTTACGACACATTTTATCGGAAACTGGAGCCCTACGGTGCCTGGCGCGAAACCGCTGATTACGGGTACGTCTGGCAACCGCGCCAAGCGCAGAAGGCCCGCGATTGGCGCCCCTACACCGAAGGCCGCTGGGGTTACACGGACGTCGGCTGGACCTGGGTATCGGACGAGCCATTCGGCTGGGCCACCTATCACTACGGCCGCTGGACCCGCCTCCGCGGCGTCGGCTGGGTCTGGGTTCCCGGTGATGAATGGGCGCCCGCCTGGGTCTCCTGGCGCAAAGGCGACCAGTATGTCGGCTGGGCACCACTGCCGCCGGAAGCCCGCTTCGAGCGTCGCACCGGCATCAAACGCTGGGCCGACAGCTACTACGACATCGACCTCGACGAATATGTCTTCATCCCGCACGAAGAGATCGGCTCCTCCCGGATCCGCCGCGCCATCGTCCCGGCGGAGCGCAATGTCACCATCGTGACTCAGACCACCAATGTCACCAACATCACCTACTCGAACACAACCATCATCAACGAAGGCCCAAACTTCGATGAGCTCCGCGGCCGTAGCCGTGAGCCGATCGAGCGGATGCGTCTCGAACGCCGCTACAACGTCGAGGAAGCCACCGCGCCACAGCCGACCGTTCGCGATGGCGTGATCGCCATGATGGCCCCGCTTTTCACCGCGCAGGCAACGCAGAGACCACAGACCGTCGGAGAACCGATTCGGCAGGCGACCGTCGAGCGCCGGTGGGCCACGGCCGACGCGCCCGAGGCGCAGCAGGCTCGCGCCAGAATGCGTGCTGAAGCCACGCCGCCGCCGGATGCTCCGGCGAAGGGAATCGAGAAACCTGTCATCGTGGAGAGCACACCCGCGCCCACCCCGGAAACGACGCCGGCCGCCGCAGCGGCTACTCCTGAACCCGCGGTCTCTCCAGCCGAACCGGCGGCCACTCCTGCTCCGACAGAACCTCGACGCGGCCGACCCACTCCCGCGGAAACGCCGACTCCAACTCCTACCGCTCCTGAGGCTGCAACGCCGGTCGAGACTCCAACTCCTACCGCAACCGCGACGCCTACACCGGCCACTCCAACCCCAACGGCAACGCCGACACCAACGGCCACGCCAACGCCAACGCCAACCCCGACCCCAACCGCCACCCCACCACCGGTGGCCATCGAGACACC
>JACCZQ010000343.1 GCA_013695905.1 Chthoniobacterales bacterium | reverse complement strand
CGTGTCTGACCCGCTGCTGGCGTGGTTAAACAGCAAGGCGACCAGGGTGGTGAAAAGGGCGGCCGCAATGCCGTGGCCCGTGGCATCGGCGACCCAGCGAGTGCCATTCGGGTAAGCCCCTCACTTGTGACACTCCCCTCGCAAAACACTTTAAGGGTGTACCGCGGCAGCTGACGAGGGATGTATCAATAGTGAGGACCGGCCCGAGGACCGACCCCTAATCTGACATGCTCCCATCGGCGACGTGTCGTTCAATAAGACAGACCACCGTCACTTCAGACTCGAGCTGGTTGAGCGCCGCATCATACATGTTGGCGTCACCGCTATCGAAGGTCTGGAGTATGTGCTCTCGCTGAGCATCGCTTACCTCTGCCAATTGGAGGCGGCGCTCCAACGCGGCACGCTCCGTTGGGAAGATCTCGGCCGCTGGGCCGTCGAGGTGCCCGATCGCCAGCGTGTAAAGAGTCTGCTTCATCATCCTGCTGACTTTAGCGTCCGCATAACCCCACCGCGATATCGAAGTTCTGGAGAGGCAAACCGTAGGGGGGCGTGCGTGTTGATTGAAGTTCTCGCGCTTCGGTCGGTTACGCTCAGCGGGCATAGTGGACTGGAACGCAATCAAGGGCGCGCAGGCAAGCCGAAACCCGTCGTGGAAATTCGTCGGCCCAGACGTTAGCCATCGTGCCTCGCGCCGTAGAAGCCGCGAATAATCTCTTCGCGGGCGATTGCCGCTTCGATACGATCAGTCGCGCTGACGTAGCGCTCAGCCAACGCCGACAATTCCTGGCCGCTGAGCCTTCGCTCCGCGTCGAGTCGTAGACGAGGCGCACAACCCCCGCCTGCTCGTCTGGCGGTAAGCTCCGGATTTCCTCGATGATCTGCGCCGCCGTCAAGGATCAGGTTACGGTGCCCCGCACCGGGTTCAACCGTGGGTGCTGCGCCCACTGCGACTCCGGGTTATCGAACTTCGATGTGCGGAAGCACGCCCTCAGGAGAAACTCAGAACAGTACCCTGAGGTCGGCGGTCATAGGCCGCCGCTACAGGTCAAAACGGCTTCACTGGCTCGGGCTTCTGCACTTTCGCGCCGCAGCTTTGGCAGGTGCGGCGGGCGTCGTCGGCCCAGAAGTCGAGCATGGCCTGGCTGAAATGCTGCCTGCATTTGTCGATTTATATTTCCGGTACCAGCAGAGGGATGACTTTGTTGCCGTGGCGCCGATAGATGCGGAAGTCCGAGTCCAACGTCAAAACCGTGCCGTCGCGGTGCATCTCGCTGAGCCGCACCAGGCACGCATCGGCTAACGACATGGGACGATCCCTGTAGCGGCGCATCAGCGTGCGCAGGTCGGCCAGTTGATCCTCGATCTCCAAGCCCACCCGCAATACTCCCCGCTCCAGCAACTCGAAGAGCGGATCGGTCTCTCGCCCTTCCCGTTTCAGCAAAAAAGCTGCCTCAGTCAAAACCGGCTCGCAGGTGAGCAACGGCGCCTGCAGCCGTTTCCACTGCTCGCATATCCAGGTGTGATGCTCCGAGCCCGCAGCGAGAAAGGCCACCAAAGGGCCGGTATCGACCAGCACGGCACCCTTCACCGGCCAAAACCGTCCATATATTTCGGATTGCTCGCCAAGTCACGCGGCAGGCCTTTCAGCGATCCGGCCAGATCGCTGGCCAAATCGTAGCAGGTGGGTTTGCCGCGGGCTGGACGAGCGTCCAGCGATTGCTCCAGGCACTCGCGGACGAGCGATGACTTGGTGGTGCCGCGCTCGCGCGCCGCCGCTTCAAGGCGGTCGAGCAGCCAATCTGGAAGTTTGAGCGAGATAGTGTTCACCACTCAATGGTAATACCGATCATTTTCAGCCGCAATACCGAGTCGTTCTGCAGATAGCGAATCCGGTCGCTGCTCACCGGACCGGGTGGAAGCAGATCCCTCCGCAGGTGCGCGACCGTCAATCGGTGAACGGCTTCACCGGCTCCGGCTTCTGAACCTTTGCGCCGCAGCTTTTGCAGGTGCGGCGGGCGTCGTCGGCCCAGAAGTCGAGCATGGCCTGGCTGAAAGCCTGGACGATGTCGGCGCAATCGAAGTCGATGTCCTCGACCAGCGCCTCGCAGTTCGGGCAGTAGAAGATGACGTGCTCGCGCTCACCGGCCGGGCGGCGGCGCTCCACCACCACGCCGATTGTGTCGGGCGGCCGGACCGGCGCGTGCACCACGTTCGGCGGGATGAAGAACGTCTCCCCTTCCCGCACCGGATAATCGACAATCCGATCGCCTTCGCGGATGCGCACTTTGATGTCGCCTTGAAGCTGATAGAAGTACTCTTCCGAATCGACGAGGTGGAAATCGTTTCGCGCGTTCGGGCCAACGATCACCATCACGAAAAAATCGCGGCCGTCGTAGAGGTAGCGATTGCTGACCGGCGGCTTGAAGAGGTGGCGGTTCTCCTCGATCCACTTCGGCAGGTTAATCGCCGGCATGACCGAGCGGGTGGAATAATCCGGAGCAGCAGCGGCGGAGGAGGCTGGCGGGGGTTCAGCGAGATTAGCCATAAGGCGAGGTTATTTCCCTCGCGCCGCAGCGTCAATTGCGGATGGGGCGAGCAGGATTTCGGAGAGGAGGTGGTAAGGGATTCCTCCACTACGGTCGGAATGAAAGGGAGGTGACGGAGGGACATGCTTCTGCATGTCCTTTGGCGTGGTCTACGCATGAGTCCGCGGACGTGCGGAAGCACCTCCCTCCGCTATGTCACAAGCGCAGCGGTCGTGGAGAACTCCTCATACGACCGGTTCGCGGCGATCTCCTTCAGCAGCTCCATTGCGTCCCCGAGCTCGGCGAAGGTGTTGTAAAGCGGCGACGGCGCGAACCGCAGCACGTCCGGCTTGCGGAAATCGGGAATGACACCGCGCGCCCGCAGTGCGAGCGACATCGGCTGCGCCCGCTCATGCTGCAGCGAGACGTGGCCGCCGCGTCGCTGTGCCTCTCGCGGTGTGCCGACGCTGAATCCCAGCTCCTGCAGTTCGTCGTCGGCGAAAGCGATGATGAACTCCGTCATCTCCACCGACTTGGCGCGGATCGCCTTCAGCCCCGCCTCCTCGATCGGCCGCAATGCGCCATCGATCGGCGCCATGCTGAGAACCGCCGGCGTGCCGATCTGCAGCGCCGACGCGCCGAGGCCGGGGAAGAACTCGTCCGACATCTCGAACATGCTTTCCTTGTGCACGCTCCACCAGCCGGCGAGACCCGCGTGCACCATTCCTTCGGCGTCGAAGTGGCGCCGGTTCAGGTAAAGCCCGGCCACGGAACCCGGGCCGGAGTTGAGCCACTTGTAGTGCCCCCATCCCGCGAAATCCGCGCCCCAATCGTCGAGCGCGTGCGGCATCACACCGACCGAATGCGACATGTCGAGACCGATGATGACACCATTCTCGCGCGCCGCGCGGCAGAGCCGCTCCAGGTCGAGCAATTGCCCGGTCGTGTAAACCACCGACGGGAAGAGCGCCATCTGCAGTTCGGGATTCGCGAGCGCCTCCACGATCTTGTCTTCGTCGAGGAACCGCGAATTCCCGGCCGGCACGATGACAATGTGCTCATCGGGATCGAGCCCGCGCAGCTGCAGGTGACTGCGGAGCGCGTAGCGATCGGTTGGAAAACTGTGGGCATCGATCAGGACCTTCGTCCGCTGATCGTGCGGCTGGTACAACGTGGCGAGCAGCTGATGCAGGTTGATCGTCATCGAGTTGGCGATCGCCACCTCGTCGGGTTGGGCGCCGACGAGTTTCGCGACGCGCGCAGCGAGCGTCTCCGCCATCGTGAACCACGGCGAATCGCCCGCGAGCCAGCCGCCGATGCCGGTGGTTCTCCACTTCTCCACCACGTCGAGCAGCGTGCGCTCGGCGTCGCGCGACATCAGTCCGAGCGAGTTGCCGTCGAGATAAATCTGGCCCGGTGGAACAAAGAAGCGGTCGCGGAAGTGCGACAACTCATCCGCGGCGTCAAGTTGGTGGGCGAATTCTCGCGAGGGGTGCTGGTCCATGTCGTTCAGGTCTGCGTCCGCGTTTGTGTCATGTCGAGCGAAACAGTTCACCCGCCGCGGCGGGAGACATCTCTCGTTGCTGCCTGCCAGGACGCGCTGGGTAGCAGAAACAGTAAGCGATTCCTCGACTTCGCTCGGAATGACAGGTGCTCTTGGTTGTGGTCATAATGATCTTCTGACGCTGCCGAACTGGCGCGCGCAGCGTTCCACCCGCTCGATGAGTTCCGCGCGGCGCCACTTCGCGGATGCAGTTGCTTCTTCGATCTCGGCGACGAGCCGTGAACCGACCACAGCGGCGTCAGCATACGCGCAGACGGTTTTCACCTGCGCGCGTTTCGTGATGCCGAAGCCGACGGCGACGGGCAAGGTAGATACACTGCGGATGCGCTGCACGAGGGTCGCCGATTCGTCGACGAGCTCGCGGTGCGTGCCTGTCACTCCGGTGCGTGCGATCGCGTAGATGAACCCGGAGGCAAGCTTCGCAATCTGCTGCAGCCGCGCGTCGGAAGTCGTCGGCGCCACAAGGAAGATCAGGTCGATGGCACGTTCGGAGAGCAACGCCCGCAGCGGCTCGGCAGCTTCTGGCGGCAAATCCGTGACGAGAACGCCACCTACTCCACAACGTGCGGCGTCATCAGCAAACTTCCGCAAGCCGAACTGCAGAATGGGATTGTAGTAGCTGAAGAGCACCAGCGGCGTTTCGTTCGTGCTGCGGAGCTGGTGCAGCATCTGGAAAATCGCGGCGAGTGTTGTGGCGCGGTTTAGCGCCCTCTGCGCCGCGCGCTGGATCACAGAGCCGTCCGCCGTGGGGTCGCTAAATGGCACCCCCACCTCGATAGCAGTGGCTCCGCTGCGCGTTAACGCAGCGATCAACTCCGGCGTCGTCTGCAGGTCGGGATCTCCGGCGACGAGGAAAGGAATAAAGCCACAGCGGTTCTCACGCTGCAGGTTTTCGAAGGCGCGGGCGAGCGGCGTCACCGCTTGCTCCCGTTGCTGCCCATCGCTTCAACGACGGAGCCGAGATCCTTGTCGCCGCGGCCAGAGAGGTTCACCACGATCGCGTCGGTCTTCGGTCGTCGCCGCGCGATCCGCAGCGCGTAAGCGACCGCGTGTGCTGATTCCAGCGCGGGGATGATTCCCTCCAGCCGGCACAACGTATGAAACGCCCGCAGCGCCTCTTCATCGGTCACCGATGCATAGCGCACTCGGCCGCTCTCGCGAAGAAACGCGTGCTCCGGCCCGATCGCCGGATAATCCAAACCCGCCGAAATCGAATGCGTG
>JACCZQ010000326.1 GCA_013695905.1 Chthoniobacterales bacterium | reverse complement strand
CTGCGCGACAAAAACGTGCGGCTGCAGGCGATCGGCCGCCTCACCGATTTGCCGGCCGGCTGCCAGAAGCAGCTCCATCGCTCCATCGAAGCCACTTCCGCAAACAACGGCCTCAACCTCATCCTGGCGCTGAGCTACGGCTCCCGCCTCGAGATCATCGACGGCATCAAGAGCCTGCTCCGCGAAGTAGAGGCGGGCCACATCGATCGCGCCATGATCGACCCGGAGATGTTCAGCAAGCATCTTTACACCCGCTACTATCCCGACCCGGATCTGCTGATCCGCACCTCCGGGGAGTTGCGGCTCTCGAACTTCCTCCTCTGGCAACTCTCCTACACCGAGATGTATGTCACGCCGAAGCTTTGGCCAGATTTCACGAAGCAGGATCTCTTCGCCGCCGTCGAAGAATTCGGGCAGCGGCACCGCCGCTACGGCGCCGTCGGCTAAAGAACTTCTGTCTTGGGGAGCGCCCCGAAAGCGTTCGGGGCTGTTTTTGGCGCCCCGCCGAAAACGTCTTTGACCTACCGCCGACCGATAAGCGTGCGAGCACCTTGGGAGTGTCGCGCGAGGCGCGCGACACAGCGGGCGAGGCGCCCGCGCTCCCCAGCTCTCTCTGCTCACCGCTGAGCGACTGAGCACCGTGCGAGGAGCCAGGCCTGACGCGTTTAGGTTCCCTCAGCAGCAGGTCATCCCGAGCCGCGCAGACGGCGAGGGATCTCCCGCCCGGTCTAACGCGTTCGCCCCTAAACAAACGCCGCCGCCACGCTATCGGCGAGCAGCTTGCCCTTCGCTGTCAGCACAAACCGCTCCTGCTCCCGCCGCAGCAACTCCAGCTCGACAAACTCCGAGCACTCGCCCGGCGCGACCTCGAGCCACTCCGCCGGAACCCCCTCCCGCGTCCGCAGCAGCAGCGCGATCTGCTCACTCCGTTTCGTCTGCGCGCTCAGCGGCTCCGTTGTTGCAATCGGCGACTCGCCCCCCAGCACCCGCTCCGCATAAGCGCGGTAATCCGCCACATTCTGCCACCGCTCCGCCCCGACCGTCGAAAACGCGCTCGGCCCAATTCCCAGGTAATCCGCCCCCGCCCAATACCCGCGATTATGCACCGACTCATGCCCGGGCCGCGCGTAATTCGAAATCTCGTACTGCCTGTAACCGCCCACTTCCAGCACCCGCATCGTCGTCTCGAAGAACCGCGCCTCCGTCTCCACGTCCTGCCGGTATTCACCGCGGGCGTGCCGCAGGAAAAACTCCGTGTCCTCCTCATACGTGAGGCAATAAGCCGACACATGATCCGGCTCCAGCGCCACCGTCCGCTGCAACGTCGCCTCCCATTGCGCCAGGGTTTGCCCCGGCAATCCGAACATCAGGTCAATACTCACACTCCTGAGCTGCACCTGCCGCATGGTTTGGAACGAAGCCTCTGCCTGCGCGGAGTTATGTTCGCGCCCCAGCAGCTGCAGCAAACCATCGTCCCACGATTGCACGCCGAGGCTGATTCGGGTCACGCCCAGCTGCTGCAGCATGGCGGCTTTGCGCGGCGAGACGCTGCCGGGATTTGCCTCTACCGTCCATTCGCGCAGCGCCGCCAGATCGAGCCGCTCGTGAAAACCGCGCAGCAAAAATTCGAGATCGTCCGTCGAAAGCGCAGTGGGAGTTCCGCCGCCGAAGAAGATCGTCTCCGGGGCAAGCGGATGCGGTGTTGTCTCCAGTTCGCGCAGGAGCGCCTCACAAAAACGCCGCGCATGCGCGCGATCCGGCAGCGTCTTGTAAAACGCGCAATAGGGGCAGATGCGTGCACAAAACGGAATGTGCACGTAGATATGGCGGATCGGCTCCATCGGCGGTGGAGCGACTCTACCACGTGAACCACGACATTTCGCAGCTGCGCGGCGCAGTGCTGAAGGCGGTCTCCCGCTCCTTCTACCTCTCGATTCGCCTGCTCCCGGCGCAGCTGCGTGATCCGGTGGCGCTGGCTTACCTGCTCGCGCGCGCCACCGACACGATCGCCGACACGACCGAGATCGACGCCGAGCTGCGGCAGCAACAGCTCGCCGTTCTCGCCCGCTCCATCCAGGGCGACGCACCTGCCGCCGGAGCGGAGGAGGGATTCCGCGCTTTCGCAAAACAGCAGACGAACACGGCCGAGCGCGCGCTCATCGAGCAGCTGCCGCTTTGCCTCGCGTGGCTGGAGTCGCTGCCGAACGCCCAGGATCGTGCCGACATCCGCGGCGTGCTGGCGCACATCATGGAGGGTCAGATGCTCGATGTGCAGCGGCCCGTTTTGCAGACGGCAGAGGAACTCGACCGCTACACCTACCTGGTCGCTGGGTGTGTGGGTGAATTCTGGACGCGGGTCTGCTTTCGCCATCTGCCGCAGTTCGCCAGCAAACCGGAGGGGGAGATGCTCCGGCTCGGCGTCGATTACGGAAAAGGTCTGCAGCTCATCAACATTCTCCGCGACGCCGGTGCCGATCAGCGCGCGGGGCGCAGCTACCTGCCCGCGGAAGAATTGCACTCGTTAGGCCAGGAGCAGGTGCTGCTCCGCTGGTGGCAGCGGGCGGAGCAGGGGATGAGGAGCGGGATTGAGTACTCCTGCGCGGTCCACGCGCGCCGGGTGCGGCTCGCCACCGCGTTGCCGGCGATCATTGGGGCACGCACGCTCGTGCTGCTGCGCGAGGCGGGGACGGAGGTGTTTCAGCGGAAGGTGAAGGTTCCGCGCGCGGAGGTGCGCCGCATTCTGCTCACGCTGGTGGCGAACCTTGTGTCGCGTTCCACTATCCAGACACTCTCGGCAAGCCGGTCATCCTGAGGCTGGCAAAGCGCGCCGAAGGATCTCACGCGGGGTGTGGCGGCACCGAATGGTGGTGGACGTTGTCGGCTCCGGATGGGAGGTCCCTCATCGTCTGCGCGATTCGGGATGACACAGGGGCTGGTGAACGGTCACAGAACCGTGAACGGGCGCAGAGGATGGCCGCGGGAGCATCCCGCAAACCTCACCGCCGCCGGCACCTGTCGGCCGTGCTGGGACTCTCGGTCAGATGGAATCAGGAAAGCAAGAAAGCAGGAAGAAAAGCAGGGAACGGAATGCATCTTTCTCTTTCCTGCTTTCCTCTTTTCCTGATTCATCTCCCGCTTGCCTCGTTTCCCAGGTGAACTCTTGGAACCCCCGCGAGCCGCTCATCCTGAGGCTCGCCGCGGCGGACGTTGTCGGCTCCGGACGGGAGATCCCTCATCGTCTGCGCGATTCGGGATGACGGACCACGCTTATTGGAAGTAGCGGCGCTGCTTTGCGCTGATCGGCTTCTCCAGCTTTTCGAGCACGAGGAGCATGTCTTCCCAGACTTTGCGTTTCTCGGCGGGACTCTGGTTCCGCAGCAGATACGACGGGTGATAGGTGATCATCAGCGGCGTGTCATGGAACGAATGCCACTTGCCGCGCAATTCGCGCATCGTGCCGCGGGTGCCAAGCAACCCCTCCACCGCGGTGGCGCCGAGGGCCACCAACACCCTGGGTTGGATGATGTTGATCTGCTCGATGAGGAACGGGAGGCAATGCGCCATCTCCTGCGGCGTGGGCGGGCGATTGCCAGAGACCCCGATCGGCATGTCGGGCCGGCACTTCAGGACGTTCGCGATGTAAACGTG
>JACCZQ010000306.1 GCA_013695905.1 Chthoniobacterales bacterium | reverse complement strand
AAGGAGCATTGCTCACGTTCCAACGGCGGCCTCTGGTACGAGCAATGGGAGGACTGCGACGCGTTTGTGCTTGGCGTCGATGAGGCGACGAAGCAGCGACTGGGGCAGCAGGGCCGCGACTATGTCGCTCGCGAGTACGGCTGGGAACGGGTGGAGAACGACTACCAGCTGGCGCTGACCGGCAGCGCGGCAGGCGCAGCGGCGATAGTTTCCGTCGCATCTACCGAGTCTCGTCAGACGTAGATCGCCAGCATCTATGTTCTCCAAAGGTGCACCGGCCGACGAGGCTCCTGTTTCTGCGCGTGCGGGTTGGCAGAGCTGGCTGCAAACATGGCCCGTACGCGATGTGGTGGTGCCGTTTGTCGTCACGCGCATCGTGCTGGTCATCATCGGCTGGCTTGCCATGCAGGCGCTGCAGGGTCTCCCCGCCACGCCGGGCGCATGGGAGGTAAAGGTGGATGGGCAGCTCGGCCGCATCGCATCTCACGTCTCTCCTCACATCTACCCGCTGGTGAACATGTGGGCGCGCTGGGATTCCGGCTGGTACCACTCGGTCGCGAAGTACGGCTATCAGTTCACGCCGGGGAAACAATCCAGTGCCGCATTCTTCCCGCTTTACCCGATGGCGATGCGGGCAGCACACCTGGTGATCCCCGGCTCGAGCGACCTCGGGTGGTTCGTCAGCGGGATCATTGTTGCAAACCTCTCGCTGTTGGTCGCGCTGTTCTACCTCGTGCGGCTGGTGCGGCTCGATTTCGGTGCGGGTCCCGCGCGACGTGTCGGCGTTTACCTGCTGGTTTTTCCGACGACCTTCTTTTTGTCCGCCGTCTATAGCGAGGCAACTTTCCTCGCGGTGACAGTAGCGGCGTTTTACCACGCGCGGCGCGGTCAATGGTGGATCGCTGGCGCGCTGGGCGGACTGGCCGCGCTCACGCGCTCACCGGGCATCCTCCTGTGCGTGCCGCTGCTCATCGAGTACATGGCGCAACGCGATTACCAGCTGCGGCGGATCCGGTTCGATGTCGCTGCGCTCGCGCTGGTGCCGCTCTGCCTTGCCGGGCTGTTTCTTTATTTCCAATGGCGCTTCGGCAACGCGTTCGCCACACGCGATTCGCAGGCGGCGTGGGGCGAAGGCTGGGGTGTACTGAGCTGGCCGTGGCAGCCATTCGTCCAGATGGCGCAGCAGAAGCTGGTGGCGAAAGATTTGATTGATCTCACGTTCGCGCTGGTGCTGCTGGCGCTCTCCGTGGTAGCCGCCATTTGGCTGCGCGCCAGCTATGGAGTCTATGCGGTGCTCAGCTACTGGTTTGTCACGGCGTGGGGCAGCCTCGCTTCTGTGCCGCGCTATGCGCTGGCGGTGTTCCCGATCTTCCTCGTGCTGGCGCTGCTCGGGCGAAATCGCATTTTTCATCAGGCATACCTGGTGAGCGCGTGCGCATTGTCGGCCTTCTTCATGATGATGTTCGCGGTTTGGAGGTGGGTGGCTTGAGCCAGACGCGCCTGCGCTGGAGGTGCTTCGCCGCATGCGCCGTAGCAGCGCTTTCCGTCGGCTGTGATCAGCTGCGACCCCGAAGCACGGATCTGCGGCTGAATTTCGACCGCGTGGTGCTGTTCGGCGCCGATGGCGATTCGCAGCGCTTTCGCCGCTCCGGCTGGAGCCGCACCGAGCCGCAGTTCACCTGGACAGAAGGCGGCTCCGCGCAGCTGAAGTTTGTGCTGCCGCAGAGCACCGGGCCCGTCGGGTTGCGGATGCGGTTGTCTGCCTTCTTTAAGGAGCCGGAGCTGCCGATTCAGCCAATCTGGGTGATGGCAAACAATACCAAGGTGGCGGAGTGGCATGTCGCCGCGGCGGAAGATTTCAAAGCGATAATTCCCGCACAGCTGCTGCCGCCGGACGGGACTCTGCAGGTGAAGCTGCTCCTCTCGCGCGCCACCTCGCCGAAGGCACTTGGACTCGGTAACGACGAACGCCTGCTGGGCGTGCGGTGTTGGGAGCTGGAATTTACCCGCGCCGTGAACCCCACAGCGATTTGGCCGCAGTCGGTGACGAGCAGCCCGGCATTCGCGGTGCCGTTAGGCCGCTGATTCAGCGCACGGGCAGACGGTGGAGGCGCGGAACGTCTGCTTCCACGGCGAACGCAGAGATGTTCGCATTACTCGCCGCCGGTAAGGTCACACTCCAGCCGGACCAGGCTTGGCCCTTGTCGCGGAGTCTTCGCGCGACCTCGCTGCGTCGCAGAACCTTGCCGGACATCGCGGCTGTTTCACCCACCATGAGGAGCACCGCGTCAGCGGGTCGGCGTTGTGCCGGTAGAATTGCGAACCCGGAAACGGAGAGAGTTTTCTCGTCTCTTTCGATAGTCTCCAATTCTCCCGCTCCGTCTGCACCCGCTGCTTGCAGCAAAGCGAGAAGATCGCCGCTGCGCACCAGACGCGGCCGCAGCAGCTGCAGCTCGTCCAGCGCTCGCGCGTGCGTCCGGATGACCTCCGGCGATTGGTTCCCGGCACGCTGCAGCGCGCTGGTGGTATCCACCGCCTCACCGAACACCACACCAGCCCGCAGCAAGCGCGTGTCAGCATTGTCGCTCGCCATGAAACGCACGCAGCGTTCATTCGACCAGAACAGCAGGGTCACAATTGTGCCGCCGAGCAGCACCAGCGTGGCGGCTCGCAACGCGCGGCTCGCGCCGATCTCGCGCAGGACGAGCAGCGCCAGCATGAACACAGCGATCGTCAGATAGAGCGAAAACGCCACGTAGCGCGATGACAGTGCAGAGTCGAGGCCGAACCCCACCCGCCCCAGCGTCGCGAGTGCACCGCTCCCGATCGAGTAGCCACCGAGTGCGAACCACGGCAGCACGCGTCGGAGCACAGCCGCATCGCGCCAGCGACTCAGCGCCCACAGGCCCGCAGCCAAAAAGCCCGCCAGCAGAACACCCCCTGTCGCCATCGTGAGTGTCAGCCGATGCGGCTCCCGCACTGCATACGCAAACTCCCCGCCGAGAAAAGCCAGCAGATAACGTCCGTAATCGAGCAGCGAGATCGCAGGCGCGAAATCCGGCACCGTCACCGGCTTCGCATAATCATGAAAATAAAATACCGCACACGCTGCCGTCGTCGCGATCCACGCCAGCAGCCACACTCCCCTTCGGCGCACCCGCGCGTCCGCGAGCACCAGCGGAAACGTCAATCCCCACAGCAGCAGCCCATGTGAAAGCGTGAAGCTGCTCGCCAGCGCGCAAGCCGCACAGACCGCAAACTTCACACC
>JACCZQ010000297.1 GCA_013695905.1 Chthoniobacterales bacterium | reverse complement strand
GAATCGGAACGGCGCGCTCGCGCGGCACGGGGTGAAGCTGATCGGCGCCAACGCGCAGGCGATCGCGAAAGGTGAGGATCGGCAGCTGTTCAAGGAGGCGATGCTGCGGATCGGGCTCGATGTGCCGCGTTCCGGCATCGCGCATGATCTCGTCGACGCCAGTCGGATCGCGGACGAGATCGGCGCGTTTCCGTTGATCATCCGGCCGGCCTTTACGCTCGGCGGCTCCGGCGGCGGGATCGCTTACAACCGCGAGGAACTGGACGAGATCGCCACCCGCGGGCTGGATCTGTCGCCGGTGACGGAGGTGCTGATCGAGGAGTCGCTGGTCGGCTGGAAGGAATTTGAGATGGAGGTGATGCGGGATTGCGCGGATAACTGCGTGGTCGTCTGCTCGATCGAGAATTTCGACCCGATGGGGGTGCACACCGGCGACTCGATCACGGTGGCGCCGACGCAGACGCTCTCCGATCGCGAGTATCAGCTGATGCGCGATGCGTCGTTTTTGGTCATTCGCGAAATCGGGGTGGAGACGGGCGGTTCGAATATTCAGTTCGCAGTCAATCCGGAGAACGGGCGGATGGTGGTGATCGAAATGAACCCGCGCGTGTCGCGTTCGTCGGCGCTTGCGTCGAAGGCGACGGGTTTCCCCATTGCGAAGATCGCGGCGAAGCTGGCAGTGGGCTACACGCTCGACGAAATCCGCAACGACATCACGCGCGAGACGCCGGCGAGCTTCGAGCCGACGATTGACTACTGCGTGGTGAAGGTGCCGCGATTCACTTTCGAGAAATTTCCGCAGGCGGACCCGACGCTCACCACGCAAATGAAAAGCGTTGGCGAGGCAATGGCGATCGGCCGCACCTTCAAGGAAGCGCTGCAAAAGGCGCTGCGGTCGCTGGAGATCAAGCGCTTCGGATTGTGTTGCGACGGGCAGGAGAAGCGCGTGGATGCGGAGACATTGCGCGTGAAGCTGTCCGTCCCGAATGCGGAGCGAATCTTCTACGTCGCGCAAGCCTTCCAGGACGGCATGTCGATCGAAGAAGTTTTCGAGCTAACGAAGATCGACCGGTGGTTTCTGCATAACATCCGGCAGATCGTGGAAGCGGCGGTGGAGCTCGGGAACACAGGCTTTCAGCCTGTGCGGCCACCGGACTTTCAGCCCGGTGAATCTCCCTCAGCCGAAGAAACACCGGACAAAATGTCCGGTGGCCGCACAGGCAAAATGCCTGTGTTCCGCGCCTTTGATCCACACACCGCCATTAAGCAGACGCGCCGCAATCTGCCGCATTGGGAACAGGAGGGTGCCACTTACTTCATCACCTTCCGATTAGCTGATGCTGTTCCCGCCGATCTGCTTCGGCAATGGAAAGAGGAACTCGATACCTGGCTGAAGTTTCACCCGCAGCCCTGGGATGCAGCGACGGCAGGTGAGTACGCCCGCAGATTCCTCGACGAACGGGAGGCATGGCTCGATCGCGGCCACGGCTCATGTTTGCTGCGAGAGCGAAACGCCGCCGAGCTGGTCGCGGGAGCGTTGCGCCATTTCCACGGCGAGCGTTACTGGCTCGACGCATTCGTGGTCATGCCGAATCACGTGCATGTGCTAGTGCAGCCCATTGCCGGGAATGCCTTGTCCGAAATTCTGCGGTCGTGGAAAGGCTACACCGGTCAGCAGCTAAATAAGCTTCTTCAGCGGAGTGGCGCCGTTTGGATGGAGGAGAGTTTTGACCGGATTGTGCGGGATTGGGAGGCGCTGGAGCGGTATCGGAGATACATCGCGGAGAACCCGGCAAAGGCGAAGCTTCCGCCTGGTGAAGCCATCGTCTCGGCTGAGGCAACGCTGGGGAACACAGGCTTTCAGCCTGTGCGGCCATCGGGCTTTCAGCCCGGTGAATCAACCTCAGCCGAAGAAACACCGGACAAAATGTCCGGTGGCCGCACAGGCAAAATGCCTGTGTTCCGTGACCTGCGTCGCGCGAAGAAGCTTGGCTTTTCGGATCGTCAAATCAGCGTGGCGACCGGGCTGACCGAGCAGCAGGTGCGGGAGCAACGCAAAGCCGCGGGTGTAATTCCGACCTACCGCCTGGTCGATACCTGCGCGGCGGAGTTCGAGGCTTACACGCCGTATTACTACTCCACCTACGGCAGCGAGAACGAGATGCGGCGCAGTGATCGTCGCAAAATCATGATCCTCGGCGGCGGGCCGAATCGCATCGGCCAGGGCATCGAGTTCGACTATTGCTGCGTGCATGCAGCCTTCGCGCTGCGCGAACTCGGGTTCGAAACCATCATGGTGAACTCGAACCCGGAGACCGTCTCCACCGACTACGACACGAGCGACAAACTCTACTTCGAGCCGCTCACGCTCGAGGATGTGCTGAACATCTACGACCAGGAGCAGCCGGAAGGCGTGATCGTGCAGTTCGGCGGACAGACGCCGTTGAATCTCGCGGAAGGCTTGCAAGCCGCCGGCGTGCCGATCCTCGGCACACAACCGGAGAGCATCGAGCTGGCAGAAGACCGGAAGCTCTTCGCCGCGATGCTCGACAGGCTCGGCCTGCGACAAACCCCGAGCGGCTCCGCGACCAGCGCCGATGAGGCGGTAGAGATCGCTACCAGGATTGGGTATCCGGTGCTGGTGCGGCCCTCCTTTGTGCTCGGCGGGCGCGCGATGGAGCTGGTTTATAACGAAGCGGATCTGCGGCGCTACATGCAAACGGCGATCGAGGTGAGCTCCGAGCGGCCGATCCTCGTGGATCGTTTTCTGGAAGACGCCATCGAGGTGGATGTGGATTGCATCGCGGACGGGGAGCGGGCGGTGATCGGAGCGATCATGGAACACGTGCAGCTGGCGGGGATCCACAGCGGCGACAGCGCTTGCGCGATCCCTACTTTTTCGCTGCCGGCCGCTGTGCTGACGGAGATCTCCAGCGCCACGAAGGCGATGGCACGCGAGCTGGCGGTTCGCGGTTTGATGAATGTGCAGTTCGCGGTCAAAGGCACCGACGTTTACGTGCTCGAAGTGAATCCCCGTGCCTCCCGGACGGTGCCGTTCGTGAGCAAAGCGATCGGTGTCCCGCTCGCGAAACTGGCTGCCAAAGTGATAGCCGGTGAGCGTCTCGCCGATCTCGGTTTCACGGAGGAGATCGTGCCGACGTATTTCTCGGTGAAGGAGCCGGTCTTCCCGTTTCTGCGCTACCAGGGGAGCGACACCGCGCTCGGGCCAGAGATGAAATCGACCGGCGAAGTGATGGGAATCGACAGCGACCTCGGCCGCGCCTACGCGAAATCGCAGATGGCCGCGCCGCCGCCGCTGCCGAAGAGTGGCAACATCTTCATCAGCGTGAAAGACACCGACAAGGAGCGGGTGGTGCCGCTTGCCCGCGACTACATTGGCCTCGGCTTCGGCATCATCGCGACGAGCGGAACGGCGACCACGCTGGAAGCTGCCGGCATTCCGGTGACGCGCGTTTTTAAACTGCGGGAAGGCCGGCCGCACGTGCTCGACCGGATCAAAAACGGCGACGTCCAGCTGATCATTAACACTCCGAGCGGCAAAATCCCGCGCGAGGATGAATTGAAAATGCGCAGTGGCGCGCGCACCGCGAAGATCCCGATCATCACCACGATGCGCGCGGCGCAGGCGAGTGTCACCGGGATTCGGGCGCTGCAGTCGCACGGGATCACGGTGAAGACGCTGCAGGAGTATCACGGGCGGAGCGCACCGGCCGCGGGTGCCTAGTGCTTTGTCAGTGCTGAGGTGATGGGACCAGGGAATATGAAGCGCGCAGGGTGAGCGCCCGGAGGGCGCGCCGGAAGGAAGCCCGGAGTGCAGCGGCAGCGGAACTCCGGGATCACAGCCAGG
>JACCZQ010000289.1 GCA_013695905.1 Chthoniobacterales bacterium | reverse complement strand
CTCTGGAGGCGAGCGGCACCAGCGGGATGAAACTCCCACCGAACGGCGGCCTGAATCTCAGCGTGCTCGATGGCTGGTGGTGCGAAAGCTACAACGGCAAGAACGGCTGGGCGATCGGCGCGGAGATCGAAACGGGCAGCATTGAATTCCAAAACTCTGTGGACATCACGAGCCTCTACCAGTTGCTCGAAAATCAAATCGTGCCGCTCTATTACGCCAAACCCGACGGCAAGCTGCCGCTCGCGTGGCTGCAGCTCATGCGGGAGTCGATTCGCAGCGTCACGCCGATGTTTAACACCCATCGCATGGTGCAGGAATACGCGGAGCGCCTCTACTCACCCGCGGCGCGCGCGTATCAGGAATTTGCACGCGACCATGGCCGCGCCGCGACCGAGCTGAGCCGCTGGAAGGCGCAGATGCGGAAAGATTGGCCGCAGGTGCGCATCGACGATGTGCAGATCGGCAACGCCGACCGCCAGAACATCCTCGTCGGCGAAACACTCGACGTCACCGCCCGCCTCCACCTTGGCGCGGTCGCCCCCGAACACGTCCGGGTGGAGGCTTATCACGGCGAGATCGAGATCGACGGTGTCCGCAATCCACAGGTCGAGCCGCTGCACCAGACGCAGAGCCACGACGGCAACGGCACGTATCTCTATCAGGGTTCCGTTCCCGCCTCCGAGAGCGGCACCTACGGCTTCCGCGTCCGCGTAATCCCGACGCACCCGCACCTCATGCAAGCGCACGAGCTGCGGCTGATCACCTGGTCCTAACGAGTCGTGGCGCCTCGCAGCAGCGCGTGGAATCCCGCTTCCACAAAATGTCCATCTGTCGTCAGTGCCTCGCTCAAGCCTAGTTCCCGCATCACGACGAAGCTGCTGCAGTCGGTGAAGGAATAGCCGTGATCCGCGTGCTTGCGGAAAAAGGCCTTTGTTATTTCGAACCGCTCCTGCCCCATCCAGACCAGACGAAACGCTTCGCTTCGCTCGACGATTTCCAGGAGCCGCAATGCTCCGTAGGATTGCGCACGCGCCTTCGCCAGCGTGAGAGCCTCATCAATGATGTAGTCGGTCAGGATCAATCTCCCGCCGCCTTTGATCAGCTGACTTACACATCGTGCTGCTGACGCATGGCGGAGGTCGCGATGGTCGGCGAGAGCATAAAGGCCCGACGAATCGACGAACAGATCACGCGCCATATATGATGCCGTCGATCTCCTCGTTCGTCAGCCCGCCACCCGGACCTTCGAAGCCGAATTTGTCGAGGTTGAAGACCGGATCATCCCCCGGCACACTGCGCCGCCTGCGCGTCGCGACGGGGCCGAGCTGTGCCACAGGTTTCCCCGCACGCGCAATGGTAATGCGCTCCCCCTTCTCAGCCCGCATCACCAGCTGCGAGAGTTGCGTCTTGGCCGCGTGAATGTTCACCACGTTCTCAGCCATGACAGCATCTTAGCTAACTCAGGTGAACTAAGCAACCTCGTTCGATGATGCTTCAATCGCGCGCGCGAGATCCTCAACGTCGTCACATTCACCGACAGCTCGATTCAACCGGATCAAACGCGCATCACCCGCAACTTCCGGCAACGCCACCCGATGCTGTCGGTCGCTGGCGCGGAACACCACCTCGTCCCACTGGATTCGCTCGATGGCATCGCTGAACTTCGCCACCGCACGGCCGCGGAAGAAGGCGCGTGTGGTCTCCGGCGGATTCGAAATCGCGGCCTTGATTTCCTCCTCCGTCACGATCCCACGGAGGCTACCCTGCCGCTGCAAGGCATGCGCGAGCCCCTCCTCCGGGTCGATGTTGTGATACTCGAGATCGATCGATTGCAGCCACGGATCGCTCCATGAGAGTTGCTCCTCTTCCTGCAATGCACTGAGGAAAAATCGCTTCGCCACCCAGTCCACGCGGTCGCGCGTGAGTGCCACGTCGCGCTCCAGATCGTGGAGCACGTTCTCCCATTCCCGCAGCAGCCAGGCGGTCTCCGGTTCGCTTGCGCGGTCGAGCTGTTGCGCGGCGCGGAGATACAGCCGTTGCACGTCGATCGCGGATATCTTCCGCCCGTCCATCAACTCAATGATCCAATCGTAATCCTGATCGCGGCTGATCGACTTCGTCGCGCCGACCGGTTGCGCCAGCTCGATCTGCGGCGCCTGCCCCCGCTCGATCAACTCCAGCACCAGCGCCGTCGTGCCGATCTTCACCGCCGTCGCCCATTCGCTCATGTTCGAGTCGCAGACGATCACATGAAAACGCCGGTAGCGGTTCGCGTCGGCGTGCGGCTCGTCGCGGGTGTTCACGAGCGGGCGTTTGTTCATCGTGTCGATGCTCACCAGCACGCTGAAGAAATCCGCGCGCTGCGAGATCTGGAACACTCCGGGTTGACCGGCGGCGCTCTCCGCCTCGATCCCGAGCTTACCCGCACCCGCAAAAATCTGCCGCGTGACCAGGAACGGCAGCGTGCCGGCGACGATCGCGTCCCATGGCACATTGCGCCGCATCAGGTAATTATCGTGGCAGCCGTAGCTGTGCCCGATGAAATCGGTGTTGTTCTTGAACAACCGGACCTGCTGTCCCTCCGGCAGCGTCAGGTTCCGGCGGCGCGCGCACTCCGCCAGAACGCGTTCGCCGGCGCGATCGTGCGCCACCAGCTGGCGCAGCGTCGTGCATTCTGGCGTCGAGTATTCCGGGTGCGCGTGATCGTTATAAAACCGGGCGCCGTTCGACAGCACCAGGTCGCTCTTGATCTCCTCGAAGCTGAGCGGCCGGTTCTGATCGATCTCGAAATATGCCGACTCATCCGTATCCTGGAGCAGCTCCGCCGCACGAAAGCCGCGCGCATCGAGGTGCGGATCTTCGAGCCCGTAATTCCACTTCATTAGAGCCCCGTCCGCCATGTAGGAGCGCACCAGCTCGATCGATTCCGCCACCACATCGACGCTCTCCGCTCCGTCAATCGTGATCCCGTATTCCGTCTCGAGGCCGAACACCCGCTGCATGGGAGCCAGCATAGCGCGCCCGCGACCCGCAGCTACTTCAAGCCCGCGCCCGGCGAAAGAGCCACCCCACCAGCACGAGCGCGGCCGCCGGCGACCAGATCCAGATCATCTCGTTCAGCAGTACCTCCAGGCCGTCGCGCGAGAAGAAGCGGGCGCCGATCGGCGACACCTCGATCGGCCGCCAGGGCAGGAAGTAGCGGCTGTTTTCGAACGGTGCGAAAAACGCCACCCCGCGTCCGCCATTCGTTAGGCCATCGAGCAGCGCGTGCGACATCGTCGCGAGCGAGAGATACAGACACACCAGCCCGCGCCGCACTCCCGCTCTCCGCCGCGGGTAAAGCGCGCAGGTGCAGACCAGCCCCAGCAGCACTGCAAAAAGGATCGAGTGCGTGATGCCGCGATGCCCCAGCACATGGCCGTAGGGAATCCCGAGATAGAAGCTCACCACATCGAGATCCGGCGCCATCGCGCAGAGCGCTCCGGCGATCCAGAGCCGCTTCGGCACCGCTGGCGCAGGCCATGCGCTTTTCAGCGCCACCGCCACGATCGCGTGGGAGAAAATCGTCGCCATGCGCGGCCAGAAAATCAGTTTCGCCGTGCTCTGACAACGCTCGCTCGCACCAGGCCGCTTTCCGGTTGAAGAAAAAACGCGTCACCCGCCGAACTCAGCGGTCGCTCTCCCCGTCCCAAAAATGCACGGGACGAGAAACGACTCACCGCCCGCGAGAACGAAGTGCTCTTCTGGTTGCGCCACGGCCGATCAAACGCCGAGATCGCCACCACCCTGAATCTGCGGATGACGACGGTGAAAAAGCACCTCCAGAACATCTATCTCAAATTGGGCGTGCATAATCGCGGCGCGGCCGCCAATTTCTAGCGAGCCTCTTGCAAAGCGGCGCGGCCCGACCGCGGACGCCGCCAGGCAGGCTCAGTTGCACGATGATCGACCGCCTCGAACGGCAGCGGAAAACTTTGCGCGTGCCCGCGTCCGGACCGACCCCGCCGCGAGGAGAGCCGCACCTGCAGCGCCCTCATGAGCGCGGGCAGGTGATCGTCCTGCTGCTCATCGTCGTGGCAATGGCCATCGGCGGCGTCTGGTATCTTTACCACGCCCGCGCGGGCAACGAAAAAGCTGTGCGCGCGTTCGCACAGCATGCGGCGGAGCGGATTCTGCTCGCGCACGACACGCGCTTTCTCGACGTCACCCTCTCCCGCGATGCGCAGCTCATGTATCCGCCCTCGTGGCGGGAGCGGATGTTCCAGAGGATCCGCGACCTCGGCCCGCCCGATGCGCCGACGGTCGAGACCACGGGCGAGGTGCATTTCACCTCGCAATTCTTTCGAGCGCACGGACGTTTCCGCGCGGAGCAGACGTTCAGCGGCCGGCTGGCCTACCTCACCTTCTCCCTCTCTCGCCCCGCGGCGATGTGGCAGATCGACACCATCAACTTCACCTGGACGCCGGCCCCCGCTCCACCTCCTCCTGCGAAACCGCCGCCCGACCTGCCGCCGCCGCCCGTCTCAGAACCGCGTTTCGTGGAGGAGCCGGGCGCCACCTCCAGGCCCGCGAAGAAGTCGCAGCGCCGGAAGCGCCGCTGAGCGCTAAACGACGGCCGACTCGCGCGCACCGATGGCCGCGCGGGCTGGCGCGATTTTCACCACATTCTCGGGATCGTAATCGATCAGCTTGAACCAATCTTCCGCCACATCGGTCGGCGGGAAAATATCGTTCTCGGTAAACTCGGCCGTGAACGCCACCTGCAGGTCGTCTTCGGTAATTCCATCGGATGCGTCGCCGCTCGCCGTCGCGCTACCACCAACGGCCGCGATGGCGCGTTTGATCGCGCGGCCTTTCGCCCGCTCCACGATCGAGGCGATGATTGCGCCGCTGAGGAGATCACTGCGATACACATTTTCCTTTCGACCGCTGCGTAAGGTCACTTCGAGAAATTTGTTCTCTTCCCGCCGGGCAAACTGCACCTCCAGCAGCCGCTCGATCAATCGATCCACCGCTGCCGCGCGATCCGCTCCGCCTTCAAGCAGCGTTGTTTCGTAGGGCAAATCCTCCGTCAGATAGATCCGATAAATCTCCCGCGCGCCATCGCGGTTTGGCCGCTTCACCTTGATCTTCCGGTCGATCCGTCCCGGCCGCAGAATGGCCGGGTCGATCAAGTCAGCGCGATTCGAGGCGAGGATGATCACCACATCATCGAGCGATTCGATCCCATCCATCTCGGAGCAGAACATCGGCACCAGCGTCGAGAGGATGCTCGAATGCCGCGCCGCGCGCCGCGTCCCGAGGATGCTTTCCGCCTCATCGATAAACAGGAACGGCAGATAACCTTCCTTCCGTTTTTCGCGCGCGGTGGCGAAAATCTCGCGCACGATGCGCTCCGATTCGCCGACCCACATGTTGAGGATCTCCGGCCCCTTGATGTGCATAAAATATTCGCGCATGTCCGCACCCGATTTGCCGCGGAGCTGCTTCGTTAGGTTGTAGGCGGTCGCTTTGCCGA
>JACCZQ010000281.1 GCA_013695905.1 Chthoniobacterales bacterium | reverse complement strand
GTATCCTGCGCCACGCCGGCCATGGAATCGACCATCGCATCGCGCAAGACGAGGAGCTTCATCCGCTGGCTTTCCGTGAAGGCGTCGAGCTTCCGGTGTTTCCGAGTAACGCCAAGGATTGCCTGCGTCTCGGTGAGGGGGCCGCGCGCGGGTTTCTTCCCGTTGATCGCTTTCGAAGCCGCGGCTTTCGGTGCAGCTTTCTTCGCGGGTGCTGGCTTCTTCGCTGCAGCCGGTTTCTTCGCGGAAGATTTGGCAGCACTCTTCGCGGCGGGTTTCTTCGACGCGGGTTTCTTCGACGCGGGCTTCTTCGACGCGGGCTTCTTCGACGCGGGCTTCGCGGCGGCTTTGGTAGCTGGTTTCTTTTTGGAGGAGCTAGGCATGATTTGAAGCAAGCAAGACCCCTTCTGGGCCAAGCGGAGGCTTAGATAAGGGCATTTGCACCATGGCGCAAGGAGAGATTTGCCCTATGAAAAGAGGCAGCTTAGCACCTGTTTTTCCGCGTTTTCGGTCAGGAGCTGGCGCTGGAGTATCGCTGCAGCGCAAACCGCCAGAAAAGTCGCGAAAAGAGCAGTGCTGCGGTGCCGGCGACGACGAGTTGGAACATGAGCGGGAGCGGCGCGCTGAGCGGCTTGATGAGCAGCCGCGCAGGGATGTTCGCCACGATGATGACGGGTATGATCCAGCCGAAGACGAACTGGAACACGCGCGGGAAGATCACATCCGGGTAGCGGGCGATCTGGAGGAAATTGAAGTAGCCATAGACCAGTCCCTGCGCCCGGATGATCCAGAAACTCACCGCCGCGAGCGAGAGCATGATGGAGTAATGAATCGCCACTCCGAAGACCAGCGCGACAAGGTAAAGCGCGACCGATCCAACGCCGGGCACGACATTGAGTTTGACCAGCGACACGATGACCACCACCGCGCCCAGCATCGCGTTGATCACGCTGTCGAGGCTGAATTGCTTGGTGGAGACGGCGAATTGACTATCGATCGGCAACGCCAGCAGCGGGTCGAGTTTACCGGTTCGCACCAGCTCGGGGATGTTCGAGATGTTCACGAAGAAAAACGCCTGGAACAGCTGCGCGATGATCTGATGCGTGCCGACGAGCAGCACCACCTCCCATTTCGTCCAATCGCCGATGCGATCAACCGCGCCGAAGATGATGCCGAAGAAGAATATCTGCCCGCAGAACCACAGCACCTCGACGATCATCCAGAGGAGGAAGTTCGCCTTGAAGTTCATTTCGCGGATGAGCGAGTTCCGCATCATGATCCCGTAAATTTCGATGTAACGACGCACCGGTTTCTCCTGTCATACTAGAAGTATGAGGATCCCGCAGCTGCCATTCACCCGATGAACCGCGTCAAATTGATCGTCGCCGCGGTCGTGGTTCTCCTCGTGGCGGGGTTCGGCTACACCCGCTGCGGGCGCACGAACGGCCCGGAATATGTGACGGCGGTGGTCACGCGCGGGCCGATCACGCAGGCGGTCACTGCCACCGGCACGTTGAACAGAGCATCGCAGCTCGATCCCATTCAAGCGCTGCGGTTTGAGTAGGGGCTACGCACAGACCCGTGCGGCGCATAGCGCCGCAGCTACAGCGTCGCTCCTGGTACCGCGCTGAATCACGAGCGATGCTGTAGCTGCGCCGCTATGCGGCGCACGGAATTGTGCGCAACTACTGGCGAAACCGCCGGTCCGGCTCTAGTTAGAATGCAGGTATGACACAGCCAAATCGTTTTCAGAAACTCGTAGCCGATGCGAAGCAGCGCATCACCGAAATCTCTCCCGCAGAAGCGCGCGCGCAGGTGGAGCGTGACGACGCAATCCTGATCGATGTGCGCGAAGAGAGTGACTGGCGCCACGGTCACGCAGCCGGTGCGAAACACCTCAGCAAAGGAGTGATCGAATTGGAGATCGAGGAGCAGGTGCCGGATCTCGACCGGACCATCATTTGCTACTGCGGCGGGGGCGGACGTTCTGCACTCGCTGCCGATAATCTGCAGAAGATGGGCTACCGCAACGTGCGATCACTCGCCGGCGGCTTGAGAGCCTGGAAAGAAGCGGGGCTGCCCACGGAGTAGCGACTTCCGAGCTGTCATCCCGGGCCGCGGAGACGGCGAGGGATCTCACGCCCGGGTGCCTGGCTTACGCGTCTCATGGTGTAAGCGTCGGCGGCCTGCGCGAGATCCTTCGGCGCGCTTCGCCAGCCTCAGGATGACGCATAGCGGGAGGTGAGCGGCTCGCCGGATGTTCCAATCCCTGCCTCGTTCCAGAACGTCGCAGCATCAACTGTAGATCGCCTCTACGAGCCGCCGCGACTTCTCGTTAGGCAGGAGCGACTGTTCCATCTGATTCATGACGTAGGCGAAGGCCAGGCCGTTCTCGGGGTCGGCAAAAGCATGGCTGCCGCCGGCACCGGGATGGCCGAAGGCCAGTTGCGACGGGCCGAAAATTCGTTGGGTCGCGTTTGCGGAATCTTTCATGAAGCCGGCGGAGAACGCCGTGGGAATTTGAAAGACGCGGTCCATGCCAGAGGCGAGGGTGCTGCTCATCTGCGCCAGCGTCTCCGGCTTGAAGAAGCGGCGCCCGTGCAGTTCGCCACCCGCGGCCAGCATGGCGTAGAATTTCGCGAGCGATGACGCGCTGCCGATGCCGCCTAACGACACGAGCGATAAGGCGCGATTGGCAGGTGCGTTCATCGCGCTGACCGAGTGCAATCCCGCAGGGGAGGTGAAGGTTTTCCGCACGAAGCTGTCGGGCTTGACCAGCTCGCGATAGAACTGCGCCGGCTCCGGTGTTTTGCCGGCTCGCGCGGCGTAGATGGTCGCGACGCGAGCGTTCTCCGCC
>JACCZQ010000276.1 GCA_013695905.1 Chthoniobacterales bacterium | reverse complement strand
GCGTGGTGAAGCCGATCTGATTGTTCACCACGATGTGAACTGTGCCGCCGGTCGAGTAGCCGGGCAGCTGCGACATGTTCAGCGTTTCCATCACGATGCCCTGCCCTGCGAAGGCAGCGTCGCCGTGGATGAGGAGCGGCAGCACCTTGCGCCGATGTTCGGTATCGCCGCGGATGCGCTGCCGCGCGCGGGCGGTGCCTTCCACCACCGGGTTGACGGCTTCGAGATGGCTCGGGTTGGCCGCGAGGCGAATCTCCACCTCCGCCCCCGAGGCCAGTCTCCGCACCGTGCGATAACCGAGGTGATACTTCACGTCGCCGTCACCTGCGACGAGCTCCGGGAGGTAGTTGGTGGAAAACTCGGTGAAGATCACCTTTAGCGATTTGCGCAGGAAATTTGCGAGCACAGTGAGGCGGCCGCGGTGCGCCATCCCCATGCAGATTTCCTCAATCCCAACCGCCGGCGAGCGATGTAGCAGTGTGTCGAGGATTGCCATCAATCCTTCCGCGCCCTGCAGTGAAAACCGCTTCTGCCCCACATACCGCGTGTGCAGGAACAACTCGAACGCCTCCGCTTCGTGGAGCGCGCGCAGTAATGCGATCTGCACCTCCCGGCGGGCGCTGTGTTTCGGCGGGCGCGATTCCAGTCGGTGCCGCACCCAATTCCGGATGCGCGTATTCTGGATGTGTTGAAACTCGGCGCCGATGGTGTCGGCATAGATGCTTTCCAGCGCGCGAATCATCTCGCGCAGCGGCATCCTCTTGCCGTCCAGGAAGAACTTCGAGGAGACCTGCAGCTCCAGGTCCTTGTCGCTGAAGCCGAGCTCGCGCAGCGTCAGGAGCGGGTTCTCGGGCCGTTTGTCGGCGAGCGGGTTCACGTTCGCGATCGTGTGACCGAGTGTGCGATAGGCGTAAACCAGCCCATCGATGCGCGTCTGGAGCGGTCCTTCGGCAGTGCCGGCAGCCGCCGTTCCATCCGCGGAAGGCGCGAGCGCGGCCGCGCCATTGCGCAGCTGCAGATCACCGAGCTCGAACCCCTCGAAAAACGCCGACCAACTGGTATCGACCGTCTCCGGATTCTCCTGCCAACGGCGGTAATTCTCCTCGATCACGTCGAGGTTGAAATGGGTCGCGAAGGATGAACGCATGGAGCGGTAAATCTGCTGCCAATGCTGGGGAGGGCAAGTTGACAGTGCGAGAGCGGCTCCGTTACTTGGGGCGCAGATGACGGCTACCGAGGCATACGAATCGGTCACCCACGGCGGCTCGAGCGATTTCGCGGCCGCGGTCGAGATTCTGCGCGAGCACGGTCCGTGGTGCCTGATCGGCGGGCTGGCGATCAACTGCTACGTCGAGCCTGTTTACACCATTGATGCCGATATCGTGCTCGTGGCGTCCCAGCTGCCCGCGGTGGCAGAGCGGCTCGCGGCGGCCGGGTTTTTCGTCCAGGAATTCCCGCATTCGCTCAATGCCCAACGCGGTGCGGGTCGGCTGAGCATTCAGTTCACCACCGACGGCCGGTATCAGGATTTTGTCGGGAGTGCGACGCCGGCGCAGGTGCTGGAGCTGTTGGTGCCGGTCGCAAGCCTCGAAAACCTTGTGCGAGGTAAAGTTTGGGCATGGTCCGACAAGGAGCGCCGCCTCAGCAAGCGCAAGAAGGACGAGCTGGATCTGATCCGAATCGCGGAAAATTATCCGCAGCTTAGACAAATGATGCCGGTGGAAATCGTCTCTCAGTTGGAAAATGACTAACTCCCGGATCACAGCGGCGCTCGCGTTTCTCGCGGTTGCTTCGGCTGCTCCGCTGCGCGCCGAGGCCGACCCGGCTTCTGAGCCGGCGGTGCTGGCGCTGGCGAAGGTTTTGCCCGCGGTCGTGAACATCAATACGGAGCGCGTGGTGCGGCGGCGGGTGCGCGATCCGTTCGAGGATTTTGCGGCGCAGTATTTCGGGAATTATCGCTCCCGTCCGCGCGAGATTCGGCAGACGCTGCAGAGCCTTGGCTCCGGGTTCATCGTCGATCCCGCCGGTTACATCATCACAAACCAGCACGTGGTGGAACGCGCCGCCGATCTCAAGATTGAAGTCACGATGAACGACGGCAAAACCTACAACGCGCGCTACATCACCGGCGACGAGAAGAAGGATCTCGCCTTCATCAAAATCGACGCGCCCGAGCCGCTGCCGCACATTCCGCTCGATGACATCTCACCGAACCTGCTCGGGCAGACGGTGCTCGTGGTGGGAAACGCGCTCGGCTACAGCAGCTCCATCAGCCGCGGCGTGCTGAGCGGCGCGAAACGCGACATCACGATCGGACAGATGGAATACAAGAACCTGCTCCAGACCGATGCGGCGATTAATCCGGGGAACAGCGGCGGCCCGTTGATCGATCTGGCCGGGCGGCTGGTGGGGGTCAGCTCCGCGAAAATGGCGTTCACGGATCAGGGCGTACCGACGCAGGGGCTCGGGTTCGCGATTGCCGCGGACAGCGTCCGCGAGAGTGTGGCGCAATTCCGGAAGGTGGCGGAGACGAAATCCGCACCACAACCGGCACAAACACCAGAGCCTGCCACGCCGTCTGCGGTGGAGCGGCTCTTCGGCATGCAGCTGCAGGAGCTGATGCCGGAGCTGACCGAGGCGCTCGGGCTTGTCCCCGGGCGCGGGGTGCTGGTCAGTGCCGTCGCCCCCGGCAGCCAGGCAGAGAGCGTCGGCATCGAGCGCGGCCTGGTCATTTACCGCATCGGCAAGCACGATGTCCGAAACATCGCGCAAGTGGAGAAACTGCTCGCACGGGCGCGTTCGGGCATCGACGTTGATTTCACCGTCGGGATCGTCCGGGCCGGGGCGCAATCACCGCGGCTCGCGCGCGTGCGGTTGACGGCGCGGTAGCAGGAAAAAAATCTGCAACGCACCGCCGGTTTGGTTGTCTCAAGGAAGTGCCGCCCATGATCAAGGTCGAACATCTCACGAAACGTTACGCCGGCCACACCGCGATCAAAGACCTCAGCTTCGAGGTTGGGAAAGGCGAGATCGTCGGCTTTCTCGGGCCGAACGGCGCCGGCAAGAGCACCACGATGCGCATCTTGTCGAGTTTCATGCCGCCCACTTCCGGTCGCGCCTCGATCGCCGGGTTCGATATCTTCGATCAATCGCTGCAGGCGCGCGCGCACCTCGGCTACATGCCGGAGAACGTGCCGCTCTACGGCGACATGCGGGTCACGGAATACCTGAATTACCGCGCGGCGCTGAAAGGTGTGCCGCACCGGCGCATCGCGGAACGCGTCGGCGACGTGCAGGAGCTTTGCGGATTAAAAGATGTGGAGCGGAAGCTGATCAGCGCCCTTTCGAAGGGTTACCGCCAGCGGGTGGGGCTCGCCGACGCGCTGGTCCACGAGCCCGATTTGCTGATCCTCGACGAGCCGACCAGCGGGCTCGATCCGAACCAGATCCGCGCGGTGCGTGATCTCATCAAAAACCTCGGCAAGCAGCACACCATTCTGCTCTCCACCCACATTCTGCCGGAGGTGGAGATGACCTGCAGCCGCGTCATCATTATCAACAAAGGCCGCATCGAAGCTTCGGACACGCCGGAGAACTTGTTAGGCGAAATCCGCACCGCCGGCGGGGTGGTGCTGGAGGCGAAGGTCGGCACCGACAGTGGCGCGGAAGAGCTGAAGAAGATCATTGGCGTGCGCGACGTCGCCGCCACCGCAGATGGAGAGTGGCAGACATTCTCCCTCCGCGTCGAATCCGGAGCCGATGTGCGCGAAGAAGTCTTCCGGTTGGCCGCCGACCGCCGCTGGTCCGTGCGCGAGCTGACGCAACGCCGTGCCACCCTCGAAGACGTATTCGTAGAACTCACCCACTCCGATGACGCTTAAACCACCGGGAACCCCACATGAGTGTGTCATCCTGAACCGCGCAGACGGTGAAGGATCTCACGCGCGTCCG
>JACCZQ010000274.1 GCA_013695905.1 Chthoniobacterales bacterium | reverse complement strand
CTTTCCGTCACCCCTACCGGGGTTTGCGGCTTCTGCCGCGTCATTCCCGGAGCTCTGCTTCGCGCCGCTCCGGGCTTTATTCCGTCGTGCCTCCGGCACTTTGGCGGCGAACTTTGCGCTGCCTCTGAGGCTAACCGGAAGCCACTGGACGGGATAACGTCGCCTCCGCCGCGCGGCCGAATGGCCGAAGGCCGCTCCGCGAACAACAGCTACTTCTTCGGCGACGGTGCCGCTGTCGCGGGTTTCGGCGAATTCGATCCGCCTTGTTGTTGCTGCTGCTGCGGCTGCTGCGGCTGCGTGAATTCCTTCTTCAGCCGCTCCACGACCGGCGCCAGCTCGCGCTGCCGCTTCTCGCGCAGCTCATGGCGCAACGATTCCTCGATGCGGCGGCGCTCCTGCAGATAACGCTGCTCGTACTGTTGCCGCCGCTCGGCCTCGAGCTGCAACCCGGATTGGCGCAGCGCCGCATCAGCTTCCTGCCTCATCCGCTGCAGCCGCAATTGCTCCCGCTCCCGGAGCATCTCGCGTTGCGCGCCGTCCATCTGCTGCCAGCGCTCCGCGTTCGCGCGAAATCTCTGCCGATCCTGCGGCGCCATCTCGCGCCAGCGATCGGGCATCGGACGCACTGCACGGTCGCGACCGTTCTGCGCGAATCGCATTCCCCCGTCGCCGCCACGATGCGGACGCTGCGCCAGCGCCGCGTCCGCCATCAACAGCGACCAAGCCGCGCCGGCCACAAACAGAATTAAGTATCTTCCCACAGGATCTCCTCCTCGGAAGCAAGCAGGATGTCGAGATCGGCGACAACTTCAAAATCCGCCGGGTCCAGCTGCGCGATCAACGCCGGTACCGCATCGGGCGACTCCGCCGCCGTCTGCGGACTCCGCAGCATGGCACCCGCCGCCAGCAGCGCTACAGCGACGGCCGTGGTCGGTATCCAGATTGCCCGCTGCAGCCAATGCCAGACGTTCTCCCGTGCCGGCGCCTCGGTGCGGACCTGCCGCACCACGTTCCGCGCGAAAAAAGGCGAAAGCTCCGGCGTCGCCTGCCGGTCGAGCAAATCCCAAAGCTCCTGATCGTCTTCGCGTTTCATCGTGTCAGATTCAACGTCTTGCCGCAGCGAAAGTTGCGCCGCAACAAAAACGATCGGTAAATCCGCTGCTGCTCCTACGCCTCAGCGGCTTCGAGGAACCCTTCCAGCTGCCGGATCCGCGTCGGGTGCCGCATCTTCCGCAGCGCTTTCGCCTCGATCTGCCGGATGCGCTCGCGGGTGACGCGGAACTGCCGCCCCACCTCCTCGAGCGTGCGGCTGTAGCCGTCCACCAGGCCGAACCGCTGCTCCAGCACCTGCCGCTCGCGTTCGGTGAGCGTCTCGAGCACGTCTTTGATTTTCTCCTTCAACAGGACAATCGCGGTCATGTCGCTGGGATTTTCCGCGCCTTTGTCTTCGATGAAATCGCCGAAGTTCGTCTCTTCGCTCTCCCCCACCGGCGCCTGGAGCGAGATCGGCTGCTGCGCCATTTTCAGCACGGCGCGAACCCGATCGACGGGCAGCAGAATTTCCTCTGCCACCTCTTCGGGAGTCGGCTCGCGGCCGTATTCCTGCACGAGCTGCTTCTGCACGCGCATGAGTTTATTGATCGTCTCGATCATGTGCACCGGGATGCGAATGGTCCGCGCCTGGTCGGCGATCGAGCGGGTGATCGCCTGCCGAATCCACCAGGTGGCGTAGGTCGAGAATTTATAGCCGCGGCGATACTCGAACTTCTCCACCGCTTTCATCAGGCCCATGTTCCCTTCCTGGATCAGGTCGAGGAACGACAGCCCGCGGTTCGTGTATTTCTTCGCGATCGAGATCACGAGACGCAGGTTCGCTTCCACCATCTCGGTCTTGGCCCGGAGCGCTTTGCGGAGCCAGCCCTTCAACTCCTGATATTGCTCCGTGTATTCCTCGAGTGACAGCCAGAGCATGTTCTCCAGCTCACGTGATTTCGCTCCGAGCGGCGTCCGCGCACCGTTCGCGTGCGGATGTTTACTCATCTCTGCCTGCAAATTCGTAAGGAGCAGGAATTTCTCGTCCGCGAGGTTAACGAATTCCTCCGTCACCTTCTGCTTGAAATAGAATTTCGGGTAAAGCTTCTGCAGAGTGGTGACCGATTTCTGGAACATCTTCAGCTTTTTCGGATCGACCCGTCCGGAGCCGTTGAGCAGCTGGCCGTACTGACTACCGATGGTGCCGCGCAGTTTCTCCACCTGCTTGCAGAGCTGCGGCAGCAACTTCATGTAGCGCTCGCGGCTCTCGATTTTCTTGTCGAGAATGACGCGATCGAAGCGCTCGCCGCCTTCGGTGAGTTTCTGCGCGAGATCGAGATGCGCCTGCGCGATGAAGCCGAAGCGGTTGATCAACCGCTGCACCATGTTCTCCGCTTCCTCAATGCGTTTGGAGATTTCCACCTCCTGCTCGCGGGTGAGCAGCGGGACCTGCCCCATCTGCTTCAAATACATGCGGACGGGATCGTCCAGAATATCGAGCTTCGCCTCCGGCTTTTCCTCTTCCTCTTCCTCGCTGTCTTTCTTGCCGTCTTTATAGCGATCCACTTCCGACGCTTCGATGATGTCGATCTCCATCCGCCGCAGGCGCGTCAGGATCAGATCGAGCTCATCGGCATCGGTTACGTCCGCCGGCAGCGCTTCGTTCAGGTCATCGAAGGTGAGATAGCCCTGCTCTTTCGCCAGCTTGATCAGCTCACGAATGCGCCCTTGGACATCACCCGCCGCCGCAATGCTGGAGGTGATCAACGGCGCGTCCTCGTCCTCGACGACGACCGGCGGCAGCTTGATCTTGATCGCCTTCACGCGCAGCTCCGCTGCCTTCTTCGGAAGGCGCGCCGAAGCTTTCACCGGTGCGGCCGCTTTGGCGCCCACTGATTTCTTGCGGCGCAGCGGAGTCGCTGCCTTTTTGGCTGGCCGCTTCGAGGCCCTGGCAGACGGCTTGGATTTTCGGGGGGCGGGCCGATCCAATGAGGTGCGTTTCTGGGGCGTTGCCAAAGCTTGAGCTTGTGAGGAAGTGCGGCTTTTTGGAACCAGTCGCCCGGCTTTACTGTCCCATCAGCGACAGAACTATTTATCGATCACGCGGGCCGACGACAACGCGGAAAGCTCACGGAGCTGCACCGTCAGGTCAACAATTTGTTTCTGTAAACTCGTCATTTCCCCCGCGCTCAGCTGGGGAATCTTCATGCGTCCCTCGGCGATCTGTAACTGCCGCCGCACCGTCGCCTGCTCCAGCCCCGCCCACCAGTCTTTCGCGACCGCGTCGGACTCCGGCGGCATCCGCTGGAGCAGCCATCCGGAGACGAGCGCCTCGTCACTCGGCGGGAGTGTGGACATGAAGGCGTTCACCGACGCCGGATCGTCCGGCCGCAGGTCCGTCTCCAGAATGCGGACCAGCATCTCGGAATCGGGCGTTTGCCCGAGAACTTCACGCCAGTTTTCATCGAGCAGAAAATTCCGCGCCGCCGCGTCGCGCAATGCCAGCAGGCAGAGCATCGCCACATCGTGACGCGGCGCCCGCGCCGCCTGCAGTTCGCGGGGCGGGCCGGCTGCGACAGAACGGTCGCGGCCCGGCTTGGGCAGCATCGCTGCAAAGTCGTGCGTTGTGACCCCGATCCGGGCACTCACTTTGCTGGCGACTTCCGCGCGCATGATTGGGTCGTGCACCTTCGCCACAGTCTCGGCGAGTTTGCGTGCCAGCTGCAGCTTCCCGCCTAACGAGTGCAAATCAGCCGTGTTCGACTCGTGTTCGATCCAGTAATCGAAGAACTCCCGCGCCTGCGCAATGCGCTGCTCGAACTCTGCCTTGCCCTGCGTGCGGACAATCGAATCCGGGTCTTCCCCGGCCGGCATTTCCGCGATGCGGACGATCAGGTCATTCTGCAGCAGCGACTCGAGCGAGCGCTCCGCCGCTTTCTGCCCGGCCGCGTCGGCGTCGAAGCAGAGGACCACCTCTTCCACATAGCGCTTGAGAATCCGCGCCTGCTGCTCGGTGAAGGCAGTGCCCTGCGGCGCCACCACGTTCGTAATCCCCGCCTCGAAGAGGGTGATTAGATCCAGCTGCCCTTCGCAGACGATCGCCGATTTCGCATCGATCAGCGCGCGCTTTGATTTGTGCAGCCCGAAGAGAACGTTGCCTTTCCGGAAGAGCGGAGTCTCGGGGGAGTTCAGGTATTTCGCCGTCTCTGCGCCACTGTCGAGCACGCGCCCGCTGAAGGCGATCACCTCACCGGTGTCATTGTGGATCGGGAACATGATGCGGCCGCGGAAACGATCGTAGACGTCGCCCTCGTTAGGCCGCTCTTCATCGCGCGCCTTCACCAGCCCGCTCTGGAGAATGTCAGCACGCCGGTAACCGCGCTCCCGCGCCCAGTTCAGCAGCGCATCCCAGCTGTCGGGGGC
>JACCZQ010000261.1 GCA_013695905.1 Chthoniobacterales bacterium | reverse complement strand
GAGGGACCCCGCTACGATTGGAAGGTCACACCAGTTTGCGTAATTCATATCCCGCGGCGAGATCCCTCGGCGTCTGCGCTGCCTCGGGATGACACGCTAAGGCGCGCCGAGCTTCCGCGGATAAGTTGGACGCAACTTGGCCGCGACAATGAAACCGAAGCCGAGCGCGACGAGAAAAAAAGAAAAGAACTGTCCGCGCGTAAACATGCCGACCATGGGCGCATCCGGCTCGCGAAAATTTTCGACGATGATGCGGAAGATCGCGTAAACCGACAGGAACAATCCGGTAATCACACCGTTCGGCTGACGCATTCGGGTCCGCACGAACCAGAGAATCGCGAACAGGATCACGCCTTCCAAGAAGGCCTCATAGAGCTGCGACGGATGACGTGGAGTCAGGACCGTGCGTAAGACGCCCTCGATTTGTGGCTGGGTTTTCGCCGCGTCGATTATCGCCTCACTCGAATTCAGTGCCGGCTGGATCTGTTGCGCCAGCACCATAGTCCGATCCGACAAAGCCGTGTTCTCCGGCTCGAGCAATTCCTTCGGGAACTGCACCGCCCAGGGGACACTCGCGGCGCGCCCGTAAAGCTCGCCGTTGATAAAATTCGCGCAGCGGCCGAAGAACAAACCGATGGGCGCGGTGACGCAGAGGTTGTCGCCGAGATTTGTCCAGGAGATGCCGTGTTTCCGCGAGTAGTAGAGGGTGAACAGCACCAGGCCGATGATGCCGCCGTGCGCTGACATGCCGCCTTCCCAGATGCGCAAGATGGAGAGCGGCTCGCGCAGCATATCGGGTCGATAGAAGAAGACGTAGCCGAGGCGGCCGCCGATCATGACGCCGAATAAGGCGGCCCAGGTGATGAAGTCGCTCACCTGCTTCTGCGGGAGATCGGCGTAGCCGCGCTTCGAGAGCCACGAAAGAAGGGCGTAGCCGCAGAGGAACGCCGCCACGTAGGCCATGCCATACCAGCGCGGGCCGACTGTCTCCGTGATGCGGAAGACGAACGGATCGAGGTTGTGCAGGTAGTAGGCGAGGTGGCTCACGAGTGCCCGCCTTATTCCACGAACCACCGCAGTCGTCGAGCGGGATCAGAGGTCCGGGGTGGCAAGTCGAAGGCGGCGGGTGCCTCAATGGTGCTACGCGTTTAACACCGCGTAAGCACCGGAGGTGCGACGGAATAGAGCCCGGAGTGCAGCGGCAGCGAAACTCCGGGAATTGCCGTGCGCGAACGCGCTAAGCCCCTGAAAGGGGCGACGGAACGAGGCGCTGAATTCCGGACGTGGCGGCATTCCGTCACCCCTGTCGGGGTTTGTAACTCAAGCGGAACCGTGATCCCGGAGCTTCGCTGGCGCTGCGCTCCGGGCTTTATTCCGCCGTGCCTCCGGCACTGTCGCACGCGTTCCATTCGAGCTGCTACCGGATGTGAAATTTGCAGCGTGATTTTCCTATCGCCGGCACTACGAGCGCACCACTGCATTACGGGCTCGACGTGTGGAGCTGCTGAGTCAGGCAGATGATTTGGCGCGGGGGCGTGGCCTTGCTTTTGCGGCAGCGCGCGGGGAGCCGTTGGTCTGCTTCTCCCCGGCGGCGGCGAGTGTTTCGCGCAGGAAGGGCGCGGTGCGGCTGAGGCGGTTCTTTGCCACCTCTTCGGGGGTTCCGACGGCGACGATTTCGCCGCCGTCGGCTCCGGCTTCGGGGCCGATGTCGATGATGTAATCGGCCTCGGCGATGACGCTGAGATTGTGCTCGATGACGATAACGGTGTTCCCCTCATCGACGAGGCGGTGCAGCACTTTCAGGAGCAATTCTACGTCGGCCATGTGAAGGCCGATGGTCGGTTCTTCGAGGAGGTAGAGCGTTGATTTCGGTTTGCGCATCTTGCGGATGCGCTCGTTCGCCGCGCGGCTGATGCCGCGGGTGAGCTCCGTCGCGAGCTTGAGGCGTTGCGCTTCGCCTCCGCTCAAGGTGGGGCTGGGTTGACCCAGCTTCAGGTAGCCGAGGCCGGTGTCCACTAGCAGCGATAATGGGCGCGCGATTTTTTGGTTGGTGGCGAAGAATTGTGCCGCCTGCTCGATCGTCATTTCCATGACGTCGCCGATGCTCTTCTCGTTATAGAGCACCTCCAGCGTCTGCGGCTCGTAGCGGCGGCCGCCGCAGTCTTCGCACGGCACATAGCTGCTCGGGAGGAAGCTCATCTCGAGCTTGATGACGCCCTGGCCTTTGCACGTTTCGCAGCGGCCCCCTTCTGTGTTGAAGGAGAATCGCGCGTTTGTGTAGCCGCGCATGCGGGAGACCGGCAGCTGCGCGTAGAGGCTCCGGATTTCGTCGAAGACTTTGATGTAGGTGGCCGGTGTCGAACGGGAGGTTTTGCCGATGGGGGATTGATCAACTTCGTAAACGGTCTCGAAGAACTCCGCGCCGCGGATGCTGAATGCCTGGGTAGCGCGCGCGTCACGCGTGCTGGTTTCTGCCTCTGGCGGAAACAGGCTTTTCTGGAGGGCGGGCGCGATTTGGGAAGTCCGCGGACGCGGGACGCCTCCGCCAGCACGCTGCAAGCGTGCGCTCCCCAGGCTCTCC
>JACCZQ010000252.1 GCA_013695905.1 Chthoniobacterales bacterium | reverse complement strand
GGAGAGCGCGACCTCCGGCTCTCAGCACGCGCCCGGCGCGGCCTTGCTCCGGATTACCTGCAACCGCTCACGGTGTGCGGCTCGTATGAATCTCGGAGTTTAACAGGAGGTATTCGATGAGAGCACTGGTTTGGCATGGCAAAGGGGATGTGCGTTGCGACACGGTTCCGGATCCGAAGATCGAGGATCCGCGCGATGTGATTATCCGGATCACCTCCACCGCGATCTGCGGCTCGGATTTGCACCTTTACGACGGCTACATGCCGATGATGGAGAGCGGCGATATCCTCGGGCACGAGCCGATGGGCGAGGTGGTGGAGGTGGGGAGCGCCCACACGAAGTTCAAGAAAGGCGATCGCATCGTGGTGCCGTTCACGATCGCGTGCGGCAGCTGTTTCTTCTGCCAAAAGGAACTCTACTCGTGCTGCGACACAACGAATCGCGACGCAGAGAAAGCCGCGAAGATGATGGGGCACGCGCCGGCGGGATTGTTCGGCTACTCGCACCTGACGGGGCATTACCCCGGCGGCCAGGCGGAATACCTGCGGGTGCCGTATGCCGATGTGAGCCCGATCAAGGTGGAGAATGATTCGCTCACGGACGAGCAGGTGCTCTTTCTCTCCGACATCTTTCCGACCGGCTACATGGCAGCGGAAAATGCCGACATCGAAGAAGGCGACACGGTGGCGGTGTGGGGTTGCGGGCCGGTGGGGCAGTTTGCCATCCAGAGCGCCTGGATGCTCGGCGCGGGGCGGGTCATTGGCATTGATCGGGTGCCGGAGCGGCTGGCGATGGCGGCGAAACATGGCCGCGCCGAGACGATCAATTTCGAGGAGCTCGAGGGCGGCGTTTACGACAAACTGCAGGAGATGACGAACGGCCGCGGGCCGGATCGCTGCATCGATGCGGTGGGTGCGGAGGCGCATGGCACCGGCGCGTTCGATGCGGTGCTCGACAAGGCGAAGGCGGCGGTCATGCTCGCGACGGATCGCGCGCATGTGCTGCGGGAGGCGATCATGTGCTGTCGCAAAGGCGGGACGGTGTCGATCCCCGGCGTCTATGTCGGTTTCGTCGACAAGGTGCCGATGGGCTCCGCGATGAACAAAGGTCTGACGTTCAAGATGGGCCAAACGCACATGAAGCGTTACATGGAGCCGCTCATGGAGAAGGTGAGCTCGGGCGAGATCGATCCTTCGTTCGTGATCACGCACAACCGCCCACTGGAAGAAGGTCCGGACCTGTACCGCACCTTCCGCGACAAGGAAGACGGCTGCATCAAGGTGGTGCTGAAGCCGTCGCTGGCAGGCGACCTCGCCTAACGCGAGCCCGCAGGAGAGATCAGGCAGGCGCAGCGCGGTTGCGGCCGCTGCGGATCATTAACGCGCCACGCGCGAGCACGGCGCCGAGCACCATGACTCCGCCGACGATCGACCACGGCCCCGGCAGCTCACCGAGGGCGAGCATGACCCACAAGGGATTCAGCACCGGCTCGAGCAGCGGGATGAGGGTCGCTTCCAGCGCGGTGACGTGCTTGATCGCCATCGCGTAGAACACATAAGGGAGCCCGAGTTGCACCGTCCCGAGCAACAGGAGCAGCCAGCCGTCGCCTTCGCCGAGTGGGTGCGTCAGCATGAATGGCGTGCCCGCCACCGCGACGATGATGTTCCCCAGCACGATGGCTGTGGCAGGCGAGGCCGCCTTTTCTTTGCGCAGAAAAATGGCCACCGCGGCGAAGCAAACGCCGCTCGCCAGCGCGATAATGTTGCCCCAGAAGCCGGAGGTCGTGAGCCGATCCATGAAGAACAACGCGATGCCGCCGAGCGCCACCGCGATGACGAGCCAGTCGATGCGCAGCGCGCGCTCGTTCAGATACCAGCGGCCGATCAGCGCCACGTAGATCGGCGCGGTGTATTGCAGGAAGATGGCGTTCGCCGCCGTGGTCATGCGCGTGGCGAAGACGAACAGGATCACCGTTCCCGCATAGCCGAGCGCACCGCCGATCTGCGCCGCCGAGAAGGTGAACTTCGGCCGCCCGATGCAGAGGATCATCAACGGAATGGCAATGGCGCTGCGGCCACCCGCGATCGCCATCGGGTGCCAATCGATCGATTTCACCAGCACGCCGCCGAGGCTCCAGCAGAGCGCCGCCAGCAGAAGCAGAATGGGAGGCAGGAAGCGGTGCTGCATCGCTGCGCCTTCTACATCGGGCGCCTGCGGGTGCAAGCTTGTTCCGGCCGGTGCGGTCAAAATGGAAGCCGCCTTGTGCCGGAACTCACGCGCACCGCAAGGCCGCCGACTCTGCTCGCCAGCCTAACGAGTCGCCGCCGCTAGTCGTTGCGCTTCCGGTATTCTGTGGTGAGCACGCCGGCGAAGCCCCAGTTCTCCGGCTCGACTTCATCGATGACGATGTGCGTGTGCTCGGGGCGTTTACCCAGCACGCGCTGGAGCGTCCCTGTCATCTCGGCGACAATCTGCGCCTTCTGTTCGGCGGTGACGCCGTCCCTGGTG
>JACCZQ010000246.1 GCA_013695905.1 Chthoniobacterales bacterium | reverse complement strand
TAATCGGTTAAACGGCGGACAGTGCCGGAAGTTGCAACAATTTCACCAAAACTAGAACCGATTTTTTGTGGACTAAACTCGGGTGAGTGTGCCATTCACGCGACTCAGTGGTTGCAAAGCCGCGTCTGCCAGAAGGAGCTCAGGCGCGCCGCTATCGAGACGAAGATGCCGGCGACAATCCGTGCCCATGATCGTCCGCTTGGCGGGCCGGCCGAGCGAGACCCTGCGGCTTGGAAAGGGCCGCCCGTCCCATGGCACCAACTGCTCCCACGCGTTGTGCGATACGCTGTGATCTCGGCGAGGCCGTCGAGGTGCGAGGAACCCCAATGAAGTGAAAACCGGTCTGGTCTTCAAACCCTTCCGGCGCTCTCCGCAATTGAGAGATGATTAATCCCACAGACGCGGATGCAAATATAGCCAAGCCAGATAGTAAGATCATGCAAGGTAAATCAGCATAAAGCGCGCCACCCTGCTGACGAAGTGCGTTACCGAGAGATTGAGCAGTGACAAACACCCTCTCGGGTTAGATATCGGACAGAAGTGTCATATTATCACACACTTTCGTGACATTTGTGCCTTGCGGAGGCACGCGTACCGCCCGCACCCCCTCTTTCCTACCCTAGTTCGACGCGGCCGTTTGGTTTCGCAGTTCTCAAAACCGAGGAAATCGGCGTCTCCGTCTCCACCTCGCGCCCCAGGAACTCCAGCAGGATCCGCACCCGCTCCCGCGGAGGCTGCAGCCGAGTCACCAGAGCAGTCAGGCCGCGAAAAGGACCCTCCACCACCTGGACCGCGTCGCCTACTTCGAGGTCCGGTGAAATCGTGATGACCTCATCGTCGGCGCTCGATCGCCGCAGCACGGTGATCGCATCCTCTTCCATGATTGGCACGTAATCGCCAAAACGCACCAGCGCCCGTACCCCTGGCGAGTAGATGACGCGTCGGTGGAATTCCCCGTAGACGAACTCCGCGAAGAGATAACCGGGGAACATCGCCTCCACGAACCAGCCTGCTCCGCGCTGCGTCGGTTTACGGAACCGAAGCCGCGGCGAGAAGCACTGGATCGCCAGCTGCCGGCGAAGACCGGCGGCCGCGATATGCTCCCGCTTCGGTTGCGCCCGCAAACAAAACCAAAGGGGCGTCGTCATCTCGCCAAGTGTCCGCGTCGTGTACTTCATGTCTCGTCAGGTAGATCGCGCGCCGCCGCGCCATGGCCTTTCCTATAATAGTGGTACGCACGAAAAGAAAATTGGATTCATTGAAAGCTGCAGGGTCACCAACTCATCCTCCTCACGAAGGAAATCTTCATCCACCCGTTCGCTGTCAGGGTGAGCCGGTGCGGGACGCACTTGCCCGGCCGTGCTCGTGCGATTCCTCTGGAGGCGCCCAGACGACATTCGAATCGAAGCCCACGCTGAGCGAGACCAGAGAACCATGTGGAATTTTGAGAATCCCGCGATGACCGGATGGGTGCAGCTCGCTCTGGGAGTCCTGCTTCTCCTGCTGGGGCGGAAGCTCTTCTGGGTTTTCGTCGGAGCCATCGGCTTCGTCGTCGGGGTGCAGATTGCCCGCTATTTTTTCGGCGGTCAATCCGAGCTCGTCCTGCTCCTCATCGCGCTCGGGATCGGCCTCGTCGGTGCGCTGCTCGCCATCCTGCTGCAACGCCTCGCGGTCGCGATCGCCGGCTGGGTGGCCGGAGGCTATCTCGCGCTGCGGCTGGCGGCGCAGTTCGATCTCCAGCCGGAGTCGCTCCGCTGGATCGCCTTCTTCGTCGGCGCCATTCTCGCCGCCATTCTCTTTTCGATGCTCTTCGATTGGGCGCTGATCATTCTCTCCGCGATCACGGGTGCGGTCTTGATCGCCGAAGCGCTGCCGCTCGCTCGTGAAGCGGCCTGGATTGTCGCTGCCGTGCTCTGCGTCCTCGGCGCGCTGGTGCAGCTCCGCGGCTTCCGGCGTTCCGCACCGCCGCCGTAGCGCCACCGCCTACTTCAGAAACAACGCCATGCTCTCGAGGTCGATCACGCCATGGTGTCTGTCGAGCAGCTCGTTCCCAAGTAACCCGTAGATCGGCCCCTCCTTCGGCACCTGCAGCGCGCGATAGTATTCGATGCGGCCCAGCCCGATGTAAGCACGACGCGCCGGCCGTTTGCCGAAAATGTCGATCACCGCGAACTGCTGCGGCTCAATGCGGACATTGCCAATCCTGAGATCCTGCACCCTCGTCAACTCCAGAGGCCGCACGCGACCATCGAACCCGCGCGCGGTCAGCCGCGATGGCGTCAGCTCCAGCCCGAGCGCACGCGCCGCATCGTTATCGAGCCCGGTGACGAACGTTCCCGTGTCCACAATCAACCTCCCGCGCCGGCCGTTGATCGTGCACGGCACCGTTAGCGAGCCGCGGCGGTTCAGCGTCATTGGGATACGCGTGAACCCGAGCGCAGCAGCGCCCGCCGCGAAAGTCGCGCCGCTGCCCGCCGCGCGATTCGGCAGCACCAGCCGCCGCGAGCGGCAATCGATCACCGCCCGCTGCCGCCGCAGCACATCCAGGCCCAGCAGGCCATCGGCCGGTTTCCCGCCGGCGCCCGGCACCTGACCCCGCAGCTGCTCTGCCGAATACAACGCCACTGTGTTCGCCCCCACCCTCACCCCGCCGATACGCAGATCCTCCACCACTCCGGTGCGGAACAGCCGCCCGCCCTCGCGAGTCTGCTGCTCCAGTGGCCGAATCCCGAACTCCGCCGCGCGATCAGCGCGCACGAAAGTCCTCGCCGCACCTGTATCCACGAGGAACGTCGCCGGTCGGCCATTGATCGTGCCGGGCGCGATGAGGTGATTCTGCAGCCCCCGCGTCATCGCAATCACCACATGCGGCGCAGCCGAAACCGAATTCTCTAACGAGACAAACCCCAGCGCCGCAATCCCGGCGAGCCTCCAAACACATCGACGGCCATACCCTTGCATCGGTTTTCACGTTCGCAGCTTCAGAAATCGTCCGCCAACGAATAGTGCGCGACGCTCCGCCGTCGCCCCGGATTAACCCCGCTGCTCCGGCCGCAGAAACCGCTGATAAACAAACGACGCCACAATCAGCACCACCGCCACCCCGATGAACGCGCCGATCCGATAAAGCGGCCCGAGATTCGCGAGGTCGAAAACGAACAACTTCAGTAGCGTCACCAGCAAAAGCGCCACGCCCGCATATCGCACCACCTGCACCTTCGCTTTCATCCCGACCAGGAGCAGCGCAAACGCAAACAGCGCCCACGCGATCGAGTACGTCATGTCGCGCGCGAAGTTCCCGGTGAACGAAAATGTCAGCGTCGGCCCCGCCGAGAAGTAGTCGGCGATCTGAATATTCAGGAGCAGAAACGTGAGAATCGCACCGAGCGTGTAGAGCAATCGCGGCACCACCCGCGCCACCAGCGTCTCTGTGAATTGCTGCACCGCCCGCGCCCCGGCCAGCAGACACAGGCTCGTGATCCCATACGCGTAAAGATACCAATTCCAGAGCCGCACCTGCGTGCGCGGATGGTATTCCAGCACCGCCGGATTCAGCGCCAGCCGGACGAACGCAACCGTCAGCAGCGCCGCACCCACGATGCGCAGCCCCGCATGCGGCACCACCCGGAAGAGCAGGAGCAGCGCCAGTCCTTCCACCGCCCAGCCGAGGGTGATCCATTCCCGCTCGAATTGCACCGGAAAGATCAGGCTCACGAACAGCAGCGCCACCCCACCCTGCCACGCCAACCGCGCGTCGCCCGAAGCCGGCGCCACCGCCTCTTTCCTGATCAACCACCAGA
>JACCZQ010000225.1 GCA_013695905.1 Chthoniobacterales bacterium | reverse complement strand
GCCGAGGAGCCGCTCCCAGTTGAAATCCCGCCGCCAGCTCGTGCGCCGGCGTGGGCGACGGCGCTGCTCTGGGCGTTGTCGCTGTTCTTCCTGCTGATCTTTGTGCGAATGACTTTTCCGCCGCTCTTCGGCCTGCCGTTCGCGCCGGAGGCGGCGACGCAGAATGTCTTCGTTCGCAGCGTGAATGCACTCTCGCTCCTGGCGATTCCATTCCTGCTCAGCTTTTTCCCGGCTTACGCCGCGGCCCGTGGGATCAAGGTTTACGAAGAATTCGTGGAGGGGGCAAAGGAGGGGTTCACCGTGATTCTGAAGATCATCCCGTTCCTGGTGACGATGCTTGTCGGCATCGGCATGTTCCGTGGCGCGGGTGGGATCGATCTCCTGACACGCGCGCTCACGCCGGTCATGACGCCACTGCAATTCCCGCCTGATCTGCTGCCGATGGTGCTGATGCGGCCGCTCAGCGGCGGCGCCACGCTCGCGCTCTACACCGAGCTGGTGCAGCGGATCGGAGCCGATAACATCGTCGCGCTGATGGCGGCCACCATCTTCGGCAGCACCGAAACGACCTTCTACGTGGTGGCGGTATATTTCGGCTCCGTCGGGATCACCCGGACCCGCCACGCCATTCCCGCCGGGCTGCTGGCGGACCTGGCGGGGGTGATCGCGGCGGTGGTCATTTGCCGGATGGTCTTCGCCTAACCGCGCGAAGTCGAAAATTTTCCCTCGCCAGCAGCAGCGGGGCTCTCCTATCGTCCTCGTTCGCACATGATTCAGCGTGATTATCTAGTAATTGGCGGCGGCATAGGTGGGGCCAGCGTGTGCGAAAGCATCCGGAAATACGACAAACGCGGCAGCGTTACGCTCGTCGGCGCGGAAATTTCCCCACCCTACAAGCGCTGGATGCTCTCGAAGACTTTTCTGCGCGACAAGATCGTGCCGCTCAAGAAACTGCCCCACCTCGAGCAGAGCTGGTACGATTCGCATAAAATCGAGACGCGCTTCGGCTCGCTCGTCACGCAGCTGAACATCGAGCGCCGCCTCGCCGTGCTGGGCAACGGGGAGACGATTGAATTTAACAAGGCCTGTCTCGCGATGGGCAGCCGCCCGGTGCGTCCGCCGGTGGCCGGCGTGTCTCTCGGCAACGTCATTTACCTTCGCAATGTCCGCGATGCGCTGGCGCTCCGCGAGATGGCCAGCCTCGAAAAGACCGTCATCGTCATTGGCGGCGGACTGCTGGCTTGTGAGACCGCGGCGAGCCTGCGGCAGATGAAATTCAAAGTCAGCATGATGCATCGGAACCAGCATCTGCTGAACCGCTACCTCGACCCGGAGACCGGCGCGTGGCTGACCGGCTACTTCGCCAAACACGGTGTGACTCTGCTGATGGGCGAGAGCCTGAACGGATTCGAAGGCAAAACCGTGCTGCGCAATATCCAGACGAAGAGCGGGAATCGCGTGGCGGCTGGCGTGGCCATCGTGGCTTGTGGCGCCGAGCCGAACCTCGACCTGGTGCGGAACACACCCCTCTCCGGTCCACACGGTTCGCCCGTGACCGAATACCTCGAGACCGAAGAGAAAGGCATCTACGCCGTCGGCGATCTCGCGTTCTATCCGGATCGCCTGATGGGCGGCGTGCGGCGGCAGACCCATTGGGAGAATGCGCGGGAGCAGGGGCTGGTCGCCGGCGCGAACATGACGGGCAAGAAACGGATTCGCTACGAGCAAGTCCCCTATTTCTGGACCGAGATGTTCGATCTGAAGATGGATTTCGTCGGCGATTTCAGCATCCAACCGACCCGCGTCGATCTCCGCGGCACCTATGCCAAGAAGAAGTTTGTGGCACGGTATTATCTCGGCGATCGCCTCCGCGGAATCCTGCTCTGCGGCGGCTCACCGAAGGAAGTGGATTCCGCCCGTGCGGAACTGCGGACGGCGCTCGGGAAGTAGCCGCAGGCAATCTCAAAGACTGCTCGCGAGCGTCAGGTTCGGATCGATCTCCTCCGTCACCGCGGAGTGATAGCCGGATTCGAAGCGCAGAGCCGCAGCAAACGCGATCATCGCAGCGTTATCCGTGCAGAGTGACGGCGGCGGCACCAGCAGCTGCAGCCCGGCGGCGGCACACGCATTTTCCATGGCCTCACCCAGGCTTCGGTTGCAGCTCACCCCGCCGCTGAGGGTCACCACTTGCGCGTGGCATTCCCGGGCGGCGCGGAGGGTTTTCCGCACCAGCACCTCCACCGCGGCGCGCTGGAAGGAGGCGCAGATGTCGTCCCGCGTCTGCTCGTCGAGCCGCCCGCAGGTGCCACTCTCCGACAGCAGCTTCGCGATGAGATAACGCACGGCGGTTTTCAAGCCGCTGAAGCTGAAATTGTGATCGCGCGAATCGAGCATGCTGCGCGGGAGATCGAAGCGCGTGCCATCGCCGGCGCGCGCGCGCCGCTCGATCTCGGGCCCGCCCGGGTA
>JACCZQ010000181.1 GCA_013695905.1 Chthoniobacterales bacterium | reverse complement strand
GGGATCATGATCTCGGATACGCGCGCCTCGAGCGGCGCGGTGAGCAGTCGCCGCGTCGGCACCACGCCGGTGAGTTTTCGATTCTGATCGACGGCGTAAAAGTAGATGACGCGCTCACCCACGCCTTCCGCGCGAATGCGGTCGAGCGCGGCGCTCACCGTCATGTCATCGACCAGGAGCGGGAGATCACTCCGCGCGTGGTTGGCGATCGGGTCGGCGAAATCGGGCAGTGCGCCGGGAGCGGAAGTCGCCATGTAAAGGCGTCGCGTGAGAGCCGCACCTGCGCAAGCGCGCGGCGGCTATTTTGCGACGCTGTGGACGATGCCTTTGGCGCGCAGAAGGGTCTCTGCTTCGCTGAAGTAATCCTTCACGTCGGATTGGGTGCGGATCCAATCGAGGTAGCGGCCGATGCCCTCCGCCAGGTCCACCTGCGGCTGGTAGCCAGCCGCGCGGGCGCGCTCGGTGCCGCTGGTGAGGTGACGCATCTCGCCGGGGCGGAATTCACCCTTCGTTTCGGCGGGAATGGGAATCCCGAGCGCGTCGGAGATTTGTTCCGCCACTTCGCGAATCGGAACGCCCTTGCCGCTGCCGACATTGACGGGGAGGCCGTCGAGTTGATCCGTCTCCGCGGCGAGGAGATTCGCACGCGCGATGTCTTCCACGAAGGAGAAGTCGCGGGTTTGTTCACCATCTTCGTAAACGACGGGCGGGAGGTTGTTGAGCAGGCGGGTGCAGAAGATCGCGATGACGCCGGTGTAGGGATTGAAGATCGATTGGCGTGGTCCGTAGGTGCAGGAATACCGCAGCGCCACGGTCGGAATGCCGGCCTGTTTGCCCCAGAGCAGCACCAGCTTCTCCTGATCGACTTTTGTGAGGCCGTAAACTGTCTCGCCGCCGACGGGGGCGCTCTCCGGCGTCGGCACGCTTTTCGTGGCGGCGTTGCAGATGGGGCAGCGCACCGTCCAATCGCCGGCGCGGAGCTGCTCCACCGGGCGCACGTTTGGGAAGACGAGGCCGTGCTCCGGGCATTCACCGGCGCCTTCGCTGTAAACGGCCTGCGAAGAAGCGACGACGATCTTCTTCACCGGCAGATTCTCTTCACGGATCACCTCTAGCATTTGCGCGGTGCCGAGGCTGTTCACGTCAACGTATTTGACGATGCCGGGCATGTAGCCGCCGTAGGCCGCTTCGTGAAACACAACGTCGATGTCGCGCAGGGCCGCGCCGATCTCCTCCCGGTTGCGCATGTCGCCTTGCACGAACTCGGCGTCGGCATTCACCCACGGTGGCTGGCCGTGTTTGTGGGTGTTTGGCTCCAGGTTGTCGAAGATGCGGACTTTCCAGCCTTCGCGCACAAGCAGGTCGGTAATGTGCGACCCGATTAAGCCCGCGCCGCCGGTGACGAGCGCCCGCTTGCCGTTCTTGGTCTGATTGGTCATAGATTCTCAGAGGTCTAATTGTTCTGACAGCATGTCATCCCGAGCCGCGCAGACGGCGAGGGATCTCTCGCATGGTCACCGGGATACTTTTCGGGGGGCCTTCCAACGACACTGTTGGCGTGGCTGGGGTTCAAGATAACGGAAAGCGCACACTGCGGGCGTGAGATCCCTCTCCGTCTGCGCGGTTCGCGATGACAGACCCTTCGTGGAGCGCGGAATGATTTCATGTGCGCTTTTTATGCGTGCACTGGCCAGATCCGCTCCCGCCCTTCCTGCTCGATGAGACGCGCGAGAAACGCACGTGTTTCCGGTGCGGCGTAGCCTTTCGTTTCACCATCGGCGGAGCCGAGGAGTTCATCGCAGAGACGCCGCAAGGTCGCACGATCATCGACGTCATACCATGTCGGCAGCAGCTCCACTTCCACGCCGATTTCTCGCGCGCGCTCGAGCGTCTGCCCTGCGACTCGCCCGGTGCTCCAGTCGATTTCCTCAAAAAGGCGCCGGTGGAGCTGTTTCATCCCGATGAGGTAGTAGCCTCCGTCTTCTGACGGCCCGAGGACGACGCGGTCGCCCGGGTTTAAGAGGGATAGCGCGGCTTCCGCATAGGCCTGCTCCGGCACCGTCGGGCTGTCGGAATCGAGCAGGCAAACCGCGGCGAAGCCGGCTGCGAACAAATCTCCCGCCGCCAGGAGGAGCCGTTCACCAAAGGGGCCGCCGCGTTGCGGCACCAGCTCGAAGCTGGCCGGCAGAATGTCCGCCCAGGTGTCTTCCGCACCGACCGGAGTGTAAACGCCTATCCCGCGGCCGTTCGCCGCGCTGGTGGCGGAGACTATGGCCTGCGCTTTGTCGCGCAGAAAACAAACATTCAGCGTAGCTGCTTCCTCCGATGTGAGCGGCGGGGTGAGACGTGTCTTCACCTTCCCGGCCCGCGGCGCCTTCGTCATAATCCCGAGCGCGCAGAGGCCCGGTGGCACCTGTGGACCAGCGGCGGGATCGATGACTCTGTGGACGGCGCTCATGCAGCCGTGCTGTCTCAGCTCGGACGCTGAAAGCGTCAATCCTTTTCGCAGCGCGCGTATTGATAGCGCCCGTCCTGCCACGTCTCGACACTGCGCCAGGTCTGCGTCGCGAACAGGTTCTCGAATTCGGCCGGGGACAAGACCACCGCTTTGCCCGGCTCGCGGCAGTCGGTTTTCATCCGCGTCACCCGCGCGATCAGCCACATGGCAAGGAGCGGCAGCGACGCCCAGAAGGCGTAGCGCGGTTCCGCAATGACGCAGCGGCCGCCGGGGCGGAGCACGCGGTACATCTCGGCAATGGCGCGTTCCTGGTCCGGCAGGACGGTGAAGAGCCGCGCGGCAATGACTCCATCGAAGCTATCATCCCCGTGTGTCAGGCGGAGCACGTTATCGCGTTCGAACCGGCAGTTCGCCAGCTGCTGCTTGTGAGCCTTGTTCCGGGCCCAATCGAGCTGCCGCGGCGAGCGATCCACGCCGAGCACTGAAACTTCAGGAAAGCGAGCGGCCAGGCCACAGGAGTAAAACCCCGGGCCACAGCCGAGCTCCATCAACCGCTCCCCCGGCTCCGGGCGCAGATCCGGCCAGAGCGCCTCGGCAATCCTGTCGGTGTCATCGCGAAAAATCCGTTCCCGGAAGAGAATGTAAACCCAGGCGAGATGATCGAAGAGGCTTTCGTCGCACGTTCCCACCGGGGCGGGACGCGCCGGCACTGCTGCGTCCAGGCCAGTGCCGATCGCCGCTGGCATAGCGGCTGCTTCTGTAGCCAGGCTACCGCCGCGAGGCACGGCGGGCGGCGCGAAGCTGGTGTTGGTTTCGACGACCGGGTTCATGACAAGAGGAAGAGTGCTGGAGTCCGTGGTTTGGAGGAGTTCTTCACAACGGCTCTTAGATTAATTTCTTAAACTGGAGATATCTCTTCATCTTCATCGCGCGAATATGCTCAAGAACTCCTTTATCTCTCCTACGTAGCCGCGGGCACAGGGAGGTTGTGGATAACCTCCGGGGCTTCCGCTGACAAAACATACCCGAGCTGATGCAGACGAATTCTGTTGGGCGTTATTCGATCTTGTTGGCTTCTTGTTGAGCGATGATTTAACACAGCGAAATGCTTCTCCGGCTGAGCGTGTTCACGGTCACTATTTGCGGGTTTCTGGCCGCAGGTGTCGCTCCCATAAACGCGGACGAGCCGAGCCTCGCGCGTATCCAGCAGATTCTCGTCAGCAAAAAGCTGGTCGATCTCACCCACGCCTTCGAGCCGGGGATTCCACGCTGGACCGGTTTTCCCGATGAAAAGCGGGAGACGATCTACTGGTATGAGAAAGGAAAGGGCACGATCGGGAGCGGGTTTTTCGCGGAGGTGTTCACGCACGTGGGGCAATGGGGGACGCATGTGGACCCGCCGGCGCATTTCGTGAAGGGGCTGCGCACCGTGGATCAGATCGAGCTGAAGGAGATGATCCTGCCGCTGGTGGTGGTGGATGTGTCGCAGGAGGCGGCTAAGAATCCCGATTACACGCTCACGCTCGACCGCCTGAAGAAATGGGAGAAAGACCACGGCACGATCCCGGCGGGCGCGTTCGTGGCGATGAGGACGGATTGGTCGAAGCGCTGGCCGGATCCGGAGAAGATGGCGAACAGAGACGGGGCGGGCGTGGCGCATTACCCGGGCTGGAGCAAGGAGACGCTCCGATTCCTCTACGAGGAGAGAAAGATCACCGCCAGTGGGCACGAGACCACTGATACCGATCCCGGAATTGCGACGTCAAAAGGGGATTACTCTCTCGAGGCGTATCTGCTGGGGACGAATCACTATCAGATCGAGTTGTTGGCAAATCTCGACCAGGTGCCGGAATCCGGCGCGATTGTGTTTGTGACGTTCCCGAAGCCGAAGAACGGCTCCGGGTTTCCCGCGCGGGTGTTCGCGGTGGTGCCGGAGGAGGTGCCCACGAAGCACGCGCACGGACGCGAATAACGAGGTGTTCTGGAGTTCACGCCGGACTTCTGTGCCGGAACGAAGCTTGCCCCATTTTCGAATCGACAAGCTGCTGGCGCTGTGAAGCATGGGCGCATGAACTTCACCAAAAGCATCGGCATGTTGCTGCTCGCCATTTACCTGATCCTCGTCGGGATCAACACCCTCACGGCGATCCCGGCTCTCGGAATGGTCGCTGGTATCCTGGCGCTCCTCGCCGGGATTTTCATTCTGATCGGGAAGTAGCGACTGCAGGCTGCTGCTGCGTCAGGCAGTGGAACGCGCCGAGCCCCCAGATCAACTCCTGGCAAGCGATGGGCACGACCTGCCGGTCGGGGAACTCCCATTGGATGGTGGCGATGGCGGGCGCGTCATTCGGGTCGTTGAACGTGGGGACCAGCACCACGCGGTTGGCGATGTAGAAATTTGCGTAGCTGGCCGGCAGGCGGAGCTCTGCGCGGACGATCTTGTGCGGCATTGGCAGCAGCACAATCTCAAGCGGTGCGCCGCCCATTCTTATCTCCCGTAGCCGCGCGAGATTCTCCTGGAGCGGCTCGTAGTTCGCGTCGCCCGGGTCCTGTTCTACGACCGCGAGCACCGTCCGCTCCCGCACGAAGCGGGCGAGGTTATCGATGTGGCCGTCGGTATCGTCGCCTTCCGTGCCGCGCGCGAGCCAGAAGATTTCCTGCACACCCAGAAACTCCCGCATCCGCTGTTCGATCTGCTCCAGCGTCATGCCCGGGTTGCGGTTTTCGTTCAGCAGGCACGACTCCGTTGTTAACAACGCGCCAGTGCCGTTCACATCGATCGAGCCGCCTTCGAGGATCATCCCGCCGTCGTAAACCGGTAGCCCGAGCGTCTCCGCCACGCGCGTCGGCACCACATCGTCGAGCTCAAACGGCGGGTATTTCCCGCCCCACGCATTGTGACCCCAGTCGATCACCGCCAGCTGCGGGTCTTGGTCGCGCGTCAGAAAAATCGGTCCGTGATCGCGGCACCACGGCTCGTTGGTTGGGATCATGTAGAACGTCACCTGCTCGAGGGGCAGACCTTCGAGCACGGCACGCGCTTCGGCTTCGTGTGCGCCATTGCAGACGTTGATGCAGACCGGCTCCGAAGTGAGGAGCGCCGCCACCATCTCGCGGAAGGTTGGCATGACCCGATCGTAGGAATAAGGGAAGCTGATGCCTTCGCGCCGGGGCCAGGAAAGCCACGTGGCGGTGTGCGGTTCCCATTCCGCCGGCATGCGGTAGCCCAGCGCTGACGGTGTGGCAGTGGTCATCGGATTTATTTACCGCAGAGACGCAGGGCTCGCAGAGAAAATGCCGGAATTTCTGCGCCGATCGGGGCAGACCCCGGACTCGGCAAATTCAGGGCCGTGTCCCGAGCTTGCGCGCCGGTATCCCGCCCCAGATCTCGAATTCGGGAACGCTCTTCGTCACCACCGCGCCGGCCGCTACGATCGCGCCCGGGCCAATCGTGACGCCTTTCAGGACCACCACGTTCACCCCCAGCCACACGTCTGCTCCGAGCAGGATGGGCGCTTCCGCTCCCTCCAGCTGCTGCCGCATCGGGAGATCGCGGCGCGCCGTGCCGTGGTCATGGTCAATGAATTTGCACCCCGAAGCGATCAGGCAATCGTCGCCGAGCTCCACCCGCCGCCGCACGTTAAACTCACATCCGGCACCGAGGAAGACCCGGTCATGCACCACGATGGAAGGTCCAGGCGCATGGATGCCATCGAACTTGAAGAAGATGCCCGGCTCCAGCACGCATTCTTCGCCCAGCGACACCTGGTGCGGCCACGTCACCTCCACCTTGGGCAGGAGCGTCCCGCGGCCGATCTGCATCCCGAGCAGGCGCCAGCGCGCGGTACGCAGTTGCGCGGCGGCGGCAGCGGCCTGAGCGCGCAGCCGGAACACCGCGCGCGCGTACGTCGCACTCATCGCATTGGCCGCATCGTCCCTGCAGCCGGCGCGCGCATCAGGGTACCACCAGCTGCTGGCGGTCGCGATCCGCGAAGAAGACGGCTTCGTTCTCCAGCCCCAGCAGCGTCGCCCATTTCAGCGGGAACCGGTTCAGATCCACACTGCGCAGAATCACAGCCGCCCAGTCTTTGTATTCGCCTTTCAGGATATCGTTCAAGGTGTTCTGGCTGCCGCTGATCGGCGTGAGGTAAAGGCCGTTCACCGGCGCACCGAAGATGCCGTAATCATGAAACTCAGTGAACGCCTTCACCGTCTCCGGGAGCAGGACGGAGGGCCGGTCCGCATACCAGGCGATCGCCCACGGCATGTCCGACGCGATCAACTCGTTAGGCTGCATCCAGTGGTGCAGGACGGAGATATAGGGCGGCACATAGGGCGGCCAGCGCACGCCCGACTGCTTCGTCGGAGGGATCACGCGGAAGAGCATCGGCGCGGCGCAGAGCAGAAAGATGAGCGTAATGAATCCGATCCGCGCGATGCGCAGCTCGATCCCGAGGCGGTTCCATTGCACCAGCAGATAGGCGAGGCCGTAGCAGGTCATGATCGGGATGAAGAGCAGGTGGAATTGATTCGCGCCGACGCCCTGCTCCTCCCGGATTCCATACAGCGCCATCCCGAAGAGCGCGCCTGCCCACATCACCAACACCAGCCAGCGCAGCACCGCGGTTTCCGGCCGCTTAAAGACGTGGAGCAGTCCCACGAAAAACGTCATCGCGGCCACACTCCACCCCATGAACCCGAAGATGCGCCCGAGCTGCGCCTGCAGGTTGGTGGAAATTTTCCGTCGGAAGTGGCCGGGCCCCACCTCTTCCAGATTCGGCTCCACCCGCCGCATGTGGGCCGTCTCGCTGCCGTTGATGCCGTCGAAAACCGAGTAAATCGCCAGGCCCGCGGGATTGCCCGAGACGACGTAATTCCGCACCAGCCACGGACTGTAAACCACGGTGAACACCGCCAGCACGATCACCGCCGCCCAGCCGCGCGGCTTGAAAAAGAGCGCGGCAAAAATCAGCGTGCCGACAAACATCCAGATCGTGAGCGCGTGCGTCAGCGCCAACAATCCAAAGCCGAGGCCGGTGAGCCCGAGCCAGACGCCGACCGCGCCACCGCCGCCGTATTGCGCCTGCACGGCGCGCACCATGACGTAGAGAGTCGCGTTAAACAGCAGCAGGAGCAGCATCTGCGGCAGCCCGGAGAGGGAATACTCCCAAAAAATATCGCCCAGCAAGACCAGCGCGGTGGAGAGCAGCGCCAGGCGTTGATCGAACAACCGCGACGCCGTGAGATAGAGAAAAAAGAGCGAGACCAGAAAGAAACCCATCGCGGAGATCGCGATCGCCTTGTCGCCCGTGTAAACGATCTCGCGCGGGGTCATCACCCATTTTGATTTGAACGGTCGCAGGACCACCGCATTCACCACGGCCGGCAACGGCGCGTGGTAGGTGTCGTACCAGATATTCTTCGCCACATCCTTGCCGTTCCGCTGCAACTGACCCACGCCCAGCGGCCGCACGAAATTGGTGCGCCAACCCTGCAGGTTGGCGAAGTTCCGTCCGATCTGCGCCTGATCCATCGCTTGCGACGTGGCGAGGCCGCGGAACTCGTGCATGAAATAAAACAGCGCGAGACCAACAATGACGACGAGGCCCAGGCCGCGCCGGACCCAGCGAGCGGCGCCGCCGGCTTCGAGGGCGTGAACGGTGCGTTGAACGAAATCTGCAGGACCGGGCATGGGCGAATGGAGAAGTAAAAATTAAGAAGGATGAATCAGAACGCGGCGAGCTGGTGCTCTATACCGCGCGAGAGCCAAGCTGTCATTCCCCGCGAAGTCGAGAAAAGAAGAGCGACCCGCCATTTCCAGCAACGAAAATCTCACCTCGTGCCGGCTGGCGGTGGCCGTGGCGACGTGGTGAGCTTTGCCTGCGCCACAATCCGCGCGCGCCGGCGGCGGAACGTCTCCGTGATCGTCCAGCAGAACGCCAGCCACGCGGCGCCCGCGGCGAACGCCGCGAGCACATCGCTGAGATAATGAGCGCCGAGGTAGATGCGCGTCAGGCTGATCGCGATGATCACCGTCGCCGCGCTGATCGCAACCATAACCCGCCGCGTCCAGCGGCTGGCGTGGTGCATCAGGAGCAGCGCGAGGAAACCATAAAACAACGTCGATCCCATCGCGTGCGCGCTCGGGAAGCTGAAGGTGTGCAGCGTCACCAGCGGATCTTCCCAATTCGGCCGCGCGCGTTGAAAGGAATGCTTGAGCAGAACGTTCAAGGCACTGCCGCCCAGCATCGTGAGCGCGAGCCCGAGCAGCCGCTCCCACAGCCGCCACGACATCAGCAGCAGCGCACACGCGATCGAGAAGGAGGTCAGCACCACGACCGAGCCGAAATACGACACCACGGACGCAGCATTCGTCAGGCCGGCGGAGGCGTAGTGCTGCACCCACTCCGTCGCATGCTGATCAAACACCGCCAGTGCGCCGCTGGGCCCCACCTCCTGCGCAGCCGTCGAGAACGCCCAGCTGCCGAGGATCATCACAAGCAGGCCGAGCGTGAGATGCAGCCCGAGATCGCCTCCGGGAGATAGGCGGCGGTGGATGAACTCCACCGGCCGCGCGCGGCGCCGGGGCGGCTCAGGGTTCATCGCGGCGGAACCATTCATCGTTCGCCTGCTGGAAGTGCTCGCTGGAGTGGACCACGAAAGCGCCCTTCTCCGGGTGCCACACCTGCCGCTCGATCGTGACATCTGGCTGATCAATCCGGATCACGTTTAGCGAGTTCGGCTGCCCGCGGTGACGCGTGGAGGTGCTGGTCCCGGAGGAGACGATTAACCCGGAGTAACCCGGCACCTGGTAGCGCTTCGTCGTATGACCGGTGTGCGCGATATGGAAATGCCCGGCCAGCAGCAGATCGACCTTGCAATCGGCAATAGTTTTGATCGCCAGGCGCGAGCGGCCGACGACCTTGCCCTCCGCGCCGGCCGGCAAATCGAACGGATGATGCGTGACCACGATCTTGATCCGCGCGCCATCGAGCGGCTCGAACGAGGCGCGGAGCGCCGCCAGTTGCCGCCGGTTTATCCGGCCATCTTTCCAGGTAAAGGCGCGCGCCGTATTTACTCCCACGACCGCGATTTCCTCGTCGGCGAAGAACGGCTGCAGATCGTCGCTGATGTACTGGCGATAGCGATCGAGCTTCCGCACAAACCGTGCGATGGGATTGTGCAGCGGCACATCGTGATTACCCGGCACGACAATCTGCGGGTAGGGAATCTTCTGCAGAAACTCACGTGCGGCGACGAACTCATGAGTCCGCGCCCGTTGCGTCAGATCTCCGGAAACCGCGACCAGCGTGGGCTGAATCTCGCGGATGAAGCCGAGCAACGGATCGAGAATTTCCGGCCTGATCCGGCCGAAGTGCAGATCCGAAATGTGGACAAGCGTGCGCATTCAAGCGCCACCTTCAGCGCGCGGCACCAGGACGCGCAAGGCGCGGGGTCGCAGGCGATAATGCAGCGGCGTCTGCATCAGGGTCACCTCGCCGTCCGTCGCTACCAGGAGCCGCGCGTGCCGACTCTCGATGGTCGCTTCTTCCACGGAGAAGGAATCGAAATCCTTCGCCTGATCGATCCGTCCCAGCAGCGCATGGACCGCGAGGCGGAAGAGCCCCAGCCGCCCGGTCCGGTGCGTGAGGTAGAGCCCGAGCTTGCCGCCATCCAGCCGGCTGCGCCCGCCGAAATTAAAGCCGCTGAAGTGATACTCGTTGTTCCCGACGAACAGAAACGCGGTGCGCCGCGCGAACTGTTCGCCCTCCATCTCGATGCGGAGATTGAGGAACGGGAAACGCCGGAACGCGCGCAGCGTCGCCCACGCGAAAGCGGTCCATTTCCCGCGCGCGAGCCGCACCTGCTGCGCTTCGCGGTTGGCGACGATGTGCGGGTAAAGGCCGAGGCTGGAGTTATTGATAAAAACGCGGCCGTTTACCTCCGCCACGTCCACTTCCCCCACGCGCCCGCGGACGATCGTCTCGACCGCCGTGGGCAGATCGAGCGGCAGCTGCAGATCTTTGGCAAAATGATTCAACGTGCCGAGCGGCAGCACGCCCAGAGCTTTCCCGCTCCCCGCCAGCGCACCCGCCACACAGCTGACCGTTCCATCGCCGCCGCCCACCACCACCACTTCGTGAGCGCCAGCGGCCGCTCGCCGCGCGACCTCTGTGAGGCTGCAGTTTTCGTCGGGATGGAGGATCTGCACCGTTGCGCCCCGCGCGGCGAACAGCTCCCGGATTGACTCGTCGGTTTCCTGCGGCTTCTGGGCTGCAGTGCCCGCGGCACGGTTAAGAATCACGACCATCCAGTGGGAATCGCGCCTGCGCCTCGCCGCGAGGCTACGGACGGGACAGTGCGCGCGATCGCGATCGCCGAAATGCCGAAGAACGTTCGAACTACCGGAGGAACCGAATCGTGATGGGATAGCGGTAGAGCTCGCCTTCACTGGCGCGGAGCGAGGCCAGGATCACAAATACCACATTCAGCACGTGCAGAATCGGCAGGAGCACGAAGCCGATCAGCGCCAGCACCAGAACGCCGGCGATGATGTTGTAGATCAGCATCGAGAGCTGGAAGTTCAGCGATTCCTTGCCATGCTCATCGACGGCGGTGGATTCGCCGCGCTTGCTCAGCCAGACGATCAGCGGCGGGAGAATGTGTCCGCCCCAGGGGAGGAAAAATCCGAGCAACGCGCTGGCGTGACACAGCACCGTCCAGGTGCGGGCGCCTGGAGGCGTGGCGGGGGTCGGCTCCTGCTGGTCCATTGGTTAGTCCGCTTTCACGCGCTCGATGTGCGCTCCGAGCGCGCCGAGTTTTTCGTCGAGATGTTCGTAGCCGCGATCGATGTGATAGACGCGGCTGATCTCCGTGATTCCTTCTGCTTTCAATCCCGCCAGGACAAGAGCGGCAGATGCTCGGAGATCGCTCGCCATGACCGGCGCGCCGTAGAGTTTCTCCACGCCCTGGATGAGGGCAGTGGGTCCCTCGATCTGGATATGCGCGCCCATGCGCTTCATCTCCGCGAGGTGCATGTAACGCTGCGGGAAAATGTTCTCGGTGATGACGCTGATCCCCTCCGTGGTGGAGAGCAGCGCACACATTTGCGCCTGCATGTCGGTGGGGAAACCGGGATACGGCTGCGTCGAAAGCTCGAGCGCCTTCGAGGCGCCGTTCGGCGAGACCGTGACGGAGTTCTCGGTGGTCTCGATTTTGAAGCCGGCTTCGGTCAGCGCGTCAGTCACGGCGCTGATGTGTTCCGGCACCACGCGGGTTACGGTCACGCCGTGGCCGCAGACGGCGCCGGCCACCAGGAACGTCCCCGCTTCGATGCGATCCGGGATGATGTCGTGCTCGGTGCCGTGCAGCTCTTTCACGCCTTCGATGATCAACCGCCGCGTGCCCGCGCCTTCGATCTTCGCGCCCATTTTGTTCAGGAAATTAGCGAGATCCACGACCTCCGGTTCGGCGGCCGCGCCTTCGATCACGGTGGTGCCTTCCGCGAGCACTGCAGCCATCATGACGTTGTCGGTGCCGAGCACCGTCGGGCCAAATTTTCCGCGGAGATTAAGGACCGCGCCTTTCAAGCCGGTGGTGAACATCCGCACGTTCCCGGCCTCCACGCGCACCGCGGCGCCCAGTCCCTCGAAGCCGAGCAGGTGCAGGTCGATCGGCCGGTCTCCGATCACGCACCCGCCGGGCAACGACACCGTTGCTTCCTTGCAGCGCGCCAGCAGTGGCCCAAGCACACAGACCGACGCGCGCATCCGCCGCACCACATCGTACGGCGCGGTGGATTCCACCTTCTCCGCCTTCACCGTCACGGTGCCGCTGGCGCGCTCCACCTCCGCCCCGAGGTGCATGAGGATCTGCAGCATGTAATTCGTGTCGCTCAGGTCGGGCACGTGCCGCAGCACGCACGGCTCCTTTGTTAAGAGCGTGGCGGCGAGAATCGGCAGCGCCGAATTTTTCGACCCGCTGATCTTGATCGAGCCGGAGAGCGGGTGACCGCCGTGAACGAGAATTTTATCCATACCGTGCGAGCAGGAAGCGTGTCACACCTGCATAATCCTGTCGCGCGGAAACATCGCGGTAGTTCTGCTCCTGCAGGAACGCGGTGAGCGCCTCCGCCTGGCCAATTCCGATCTCCAGCGCGAGCAATCCGCCGGGCGAGAGATGCGGCGGCGCCGTCTCGATCAATCGCCGGATCACCTCATCTCCCACCGCCCCGCCAAACAGCGCCGTCTCCGGATCCCGCAAGACCTCGCGCGAAACACTCCCGCGCTCACCCGCAGAAACGTAGGGCAAGTTAGCCACGATCATATCATATACGTGAGTCACGTAGAGCAGCAGATCGGACTGGATGAACTCGAACGTGCGCTCGGGCAGCAGGTGGACCGCGTTTTCGCGAGCGAGCGAGAGTGCTTCCTCGCTGAGATCGAGCGCGTGCACTTCTGCTTCGGGAAACACCGCGGCGAGACTCAGCGCGATCACGCCGCTGCCGGTGCCGACGTCGAGGATTTTCGATTTTGGATTCTCGATTTTCGATTGGAGCAGCTCGACCAGTTCTTCGGTCTCTGGTCGTGGGATCAGCGCCCGTTTGTCGCACACGAACGTGCGCCCGCAGAACTCCACCGTCCCGAGGAGGTGCTGGAGCGGCTCGCCCTGACCGCGCCGCCGCACCAGATCGCGGAGCGGCGCCAGTTCGGCCTCCGCCAGGTCGCGCTCGAACTCCAGATAAAGATCGATGCGCTTTTTGCCTAACGAGTGGGCGAGCAGGTGCTCGGCATTGAGGCGCGGGCTCTCCACGTTCCGCTTCTTGAAGTAAGCGGTGGTGGATTGCAGCACCTCAAGTACGGTCATGGCGGCTCATCATCCAGTCAGCCGCACCACGACGCAACGCGAAGGCGGTTTACTCCGGCGGCGCGTCCGTGGGCGGCAGGAGGTCGATCTCCTCCGCGGCGTCCTTCACCCGGAGCGCCAGGCGATTGTATTGCCAGCGGCCGTCGCTCTTCTGCGCATCGACGTGGAGCGTGCCGGCCGCGAGACTGCCGGAAACCGGAATGGAAAGGCTGGCCCAGCCGAGATCTGCATGCCGGTCATCAATGGGCCCGGTGACAAACCACCCTGCCTTCATCGGTTCGCCGAGCGTCTCGCGGCCGAGGGCGCTTGTCTGCAGCGTCATCATGCCGAAGCGGAATGGCTCCGTCTGCCGCACCTCCGCGAATTGCACATACAGCATCTGCCAGGCGAGGAACGCCAGGGCCGCCGCAGAGAAAACGGAAACACCTCGCGTAATCCAGCGGGTCGCTCGCATCGCCCGCAGCGCGATCGCTGGATCCGCTCCAGAAGCCACGCGGAACTCGCGCTTCTTCCCCGCGACGGCGCGGGTGAGCGCCTGCGCGATCTGGCTCGCGACAGTATCGGCGGTCTCCTTCGGCAGGCCACGCACCAGGGTGTGGCGTTTCTTGTAGGCGAGGCCGTTGGGTTTCTGTTCCAGCAGCACCAGCGGCAGATCCCACAGAATCTCGCGCGCCTCACGTGTGTCGCGTTCCGGTTGGACCGATGCGATCAGGGCCGGATCGAATTTCTTCCGGACGCCGAGGCCAAAGAGCGTGTGCTCATATTCGGCCTCGCCGATGTCCAGCGTGAGGCGATTCACACCCCAGCGGATGTAGCTGAACGCCAGCGCGAGCAGGAGAAAGACAAAGCCCGCCGCCCACGCCCCGCCAATGGCCTGCTCCGGTCGCCAGAGATGCCAGGTGACGCCGGCGGCGAGGAGCATCATCACCACGAGCGCGACGCTGCAGCCGGTGCCGCGCACCACATCCGGCGCCTGGAACGTGAACACCGTCCCGCCGCGCCGGCTGGGCGCGATTCGCACCCCTTGCGCCTCCGGCGTTTCCCGCAGCGGCTGGTCGGACTTAAATTCCGCCAGCGGATCAGCCGCCGCCGCCGGTCCGGAGAACGGTTGCTGGCTCGCCGCGGTTTCGAAGACCGGCACCTCGAAGGTGACGGAGCTCAAGAGATTTGCGCGCACGGCTTTCTCGAACGCGACTTCGAGTTGCCAATGGTAACCCTGCTCGCCGACGCGCGGTTTCGTCGCGGGAGCATCGCGCGGGATCCGGAAGTAAACCGGCAATACCGTGCGGGTGCGGTCCTCCTCGAGCAGCTCGCGGTCGAGCACCTGCGTCTCGCTCCACTCCGGCGTGTCTGTGAGCTGCGTGATCGCCTGGCCTTTTGAGTTCCGCCCCGTGCTCAGCGTCTCCTTGAGACAGGTCAGGGTGAGCCGCACCCCTTCCTTCAGGTTCATCTCCTTATCGGAATGAATGACGCCGCCGAGGAATTGGCCGACCGACGCCGGGACCGTCTTCAGTTCGAGCCACATGCGGCCGAGACGGCGGGCGTTCACCACGCTGCGCACCGCATTGATCAGCAGCCCGAGCCCGAGCAGAGGAAAAATCAGCAGGAGGAGGAATAGATATTCGCCCGAGGCGATGCGCTCTCGCAGATGCGGAAAGGCGAGGAAACCCACGACGAGGCAGGCGGCGTTCCACACGCTTGCGATGATGACGATCGCCCACCAGCTCCCGCCTTTGGGCAGGATGTGTCCCGCCGCCCAATCCGGTCGCGCGAGCCACGGCTCATCGGCCCTGGCTCGTTGCTCATCATCGTCGTCTGTGGCGCTACTCATGGTCGCACAGACGAGGGAACCCGCGGCACAATGGCTACTTCAAAAGATAGGTCCGCTCGTAAATGGCGGCGAGCGGCAGCTCGAAGCCGGCCGAAGGCAAGGCCACGGCGTGATCCTTCTGGAACAGGAACTCGCGCGCCCAACCGCTTTCGGCGCGGCGGTAAAGCGTCACCGCCATATGG
>JACCZQ010000174.1 GCA_013695905.1 Chthoniobacterales bacterium | reverse complement strand
ATCTACGGCAACACAGAACCGATGGCGCCGGAGATCGCCGGCATCGACGAACCTGGCGCAGCGTTCGTGCTCGCGCGCGAGAACGAGCGCGCCGTCGGTTGCGGTGCGATTCGCCCGCACACTGCTGCCATCGCGGAAGTGAAGCGCATGTATGTGGAGCCTCCGTTCCGGAGGAGAGGAATCGCGCGCCTGATCCTCGAGAAGTTGGAGAAGATTGCTCGATCGAACGGCTTCGAAGAAATCCGGCTCGAGACAGGGCAATGGCAGCCCGGCGCGATGCGTCTCTACGAGAGCATGAACTACGCGCACATTCCAGGCTTCGGCGAATTCAAAGACGACCCGCTGAATGCCTGCTACGGTAAAAAGCTCGCCTAACGAGTGGTCTGCGCGCAACGCGCCAGCCACGCCGGTTATCGCAAAGCCGCCGCACTCTCGTGCTGGCCTTCCAGCGCCAGCACCATACGCCGGACGTGGCGATAGCTTTGCCGGCCGCGCAGGACCGCCAGGCTCTGCTGCGGGTCACCCCATGTGACGACCTGGATCGGCACGCGGCGCACACCCCAGGAGTTCATCGCCGATTTGCTCGGCATGTAGAGGTCGATCGTGTTCGTCCCGGCCAGCGCCCAGCCGTAATCGTCCACGCGATAGGTCTGGTCCGTCGATAGAACTTTGAAGACTGTGCCCGCAGGCCAGCGCGACCAATCCGCCGCGGCGCTGCCGATCCGCGGCGGCTCCGGCCGGGTCGCGCGCGCCGCTTTGCCTTTCGCTTTTGCTAATGCCTTTGCGTTCTTCTTGTCTGCCGTCTTCGCCTTCTTCGCCGCAGCGATTCGCTTCTCGCGGCTCATGTAGGTCATTATGAGCGACTCCGGTTCGCTGCTGATGCCCGCGCGGCGCGACTTCGTCTGGCGCGCTTTCGTGGTGGTGCTGCGGCGCCCCGGCACCGTCGCCGAGCTTAACGTGCCGCCGAGCGCATTCCGCCGGCCGTAAATGAGATGATCGGACTCCGTGTGCGTGTAGGCGGTGGTGCGCACCGTCTGCATGTTCGCGCGGGCGAGCGGCGGCTCATACGGCGGGAGCGGTCGCGGGGCGCTGGCGGTGCGACGCGGCCCGGTCGTGCCGCAGGAGGAGAGAAGGCACGCGCTGAGGAGGGCGAGTGTCGGGAGAGCGAGATGTCGGAAAGAGAGCGTTCTCAAGGGTTGAACGCACGAGTTATTACCAGTTATTCACAAGCACCGGCAAGAATATTTTTGCGCGTTTTTGCAACCCGGAGCCGATGGCGGAGAGTGGCACATGCTCGCGGCATTTGAACAGCAACTGACGAAAACCCTCGGCGAAATCCGGGAACAGGGTCTCTACAAAACGGAGCGCGTAATTACCTCGCCACAAGACGCGCACATCAAAGTCGCCGAAGGCCGCGAGGTGCTGAATTTCTGCGCAAATAACTACCTCGGCCTCGCCGATCATCCGGCGCTGATCGCCGCCGCGAAGGAGGCGCTGGACACCCACGGCTTCGGCATGGCGAGCGTGCGTTTCATCTGCGGCACGCAAGATATTCACAAGCAACTCGAAGCCGCGCTGACGGAGTTTCTCGGCACCGAAGACACGATCCTTTACCCCAGCGCGTTCGACGCAAACGGCGGCCTCTTCGAGACGCTGCTCGGCCCCGAGGACGCGATCATTTCCGACGAGCTGAACCACGCCTCCATCATCGACGGCATCCGCCTCTGCAAAGCGCAGCGCGCCCGCTACAAGCACAACGACATGGCCGATCTCGAAACGAAGCTGCAGGAGGCGAGCGGCGCGCGGGTGCGGATGATCGCCACCGACGGCTGCTTCTCGATGGACGGGACAATTGCCGACCTGAAGACGATCTGCGACCTGGCCGACAAATACAAAGCGCTGGTCATGATTGACGACGCGCATGCCAGCGGCTTCCTCGGCAAGACCGGCCGCGGCACGCATGAATACCGCGATGTGATGGGGCGGATCGACATCATCACCGGCACGCTCGGGAAGGCACTTGGCGGTGCGAGTGGCGGCTTCACCAGCGCGCGGAAATCGATCGTCGAGCTGCTGCGTCAGCGGTCGCGTCCGTATTTGTTTTCAAACAGCGTGGCGCCGCCGATCGTCGCCGCCACGTTGAAAGGACTGGAGCTGCTCATGCAATCCACCGAGCTGCGCGATAAGCTGGAGGAGAACACGAGATTCTTCCGCGCGGCCCTGACGGAGCGCGGCCTCACGATCAAACCCGGCACTCACCCGATCGTCCCGATCATGCTGGGGGATGCCGCCAAGTCACAGCGTTTCGCGGCGCGGATGCTGGAAAAAGGCGTCTATGTCATCGGCTTTTTCTACCCGGTGGTGCCGCACGGCACCGCACGCGTGCGGACGCAGGTGAGCGCCGCGCATTCACGCGAGGATTTGGAGTTTGCCGTCAACGCCTTCGCCGAGACTAACGAAGAGCTGAAGTAGCTGAGGCGGAAGCGCACCGGCCTGCCCTGCCCTCCACTACGCGCGTACCACCTTTCGCTTTGACTTTCCCGCCCCGGCTGAGTCGAGTAGCCCTGCTATGAAACTGCTCCGCTTCGCGCTTCTCGCTGCCCTCTCCTTCGCCTGGGTCTCCGGACTACAAGCACAGTCGCCGGATTTCCCCGGCGTGCAGAAAGCCATGGCGCCGGCCGAATTCGAGCGCGCCGGCCTCGGCAAACTCTCTCCTGACGAACGCGCCGCGCTGGATCGGTTCATCCGCGGCTACGTCGCCAGCAGCAACCAGCAAGCCGCCACCGCCGCCGTCGACGAAGCCGCGAAGGAAGGCAAGATCACCCGCAACGAGCCGGAGGTGATCCAGAGCGCCATCGTCGGCACCTTCCGCGGCTACGACGGCCGCACCTCCTTCACGCTCGAGAACGGACAGGTCTGGAAGCAATCGCAGCAGGTCTCGCGCTCCTTCCCCGCGATCGATTCCCCGCCGGTGCTGATCTTCCGCAAGCCGGGAATGCTGAGCGGCTACCGCATGTATATCGCAGGCGGCGGCAACATCCGGGTCTCGCGGGTGCGGTAAGGCCTTTCCCGCAGAATTCGGCGCCGCGCGGTGAACAAACCCGCGCCCCGGCCGGTCAAACGGAGTGCAGCAGGGTCGCTGCCCGCCGCCATGTCCGATTTCCCTGCACGTCTCCGCCGTCTCCTTGCGCAGCCGCGCACACTCTTCGCCGCCGTTTTCGCCCTCGCCGCGCTGCCGGCGATTTACATCGCGCTGCTCGTCCGCCGCTTCGGCGTGGACGTGCCGCTCTGGGATGATTGGGATATGGTGCCGATGATCACCCACGCGCACCTGGGGCAGCTCAGCTTCGCGGAGCTTTTTGCGCAGCAACTCGAAGCCCGCACGTTCCTGCCGAAGCTGATTTTTATCCTGCTCACTTTCACCGGCCGCTACGACGCGCGCGACGCCATGATGCTGTCGGTCCTCTTCTGCTGCCTCACGGCGATGGGGCTTTTTTTGCTGCTGCGGCGCTCCGGCCTTTCGCCGGCGGCGGTGGTGATTTGCTTCCTGCTCATGGTGCTCGGCATCTTCTCGCCCGCGCAGGAAGAGCTGTGGCTGCTCGCGTCCGGGTTTCCCTCGTTCATGCCGGCGCTGTTCATCCTCGCCGGACTCTTGGTGCTGCAAAGCCGTCTCGGCGTGGCGGCGAAGTTTGCCATCTGCTCAGCGCTCGCCATTGCCAGCACCTTCACCCTCGCCCACGGGCTGCTGGCGTTTGGCCTCACGTTTCCGGTCTTTCTGCTCTGGGAGAAATTGCCGCGCTGGCCGCTGTGGCTCGGCGGCTGGTGTGCGGTCGGCGCCGGGTGCGCTGTCGCCTATTTCTGGGGCTACCAAAAACCACCTGAAGTCCCCGATTTCGCCCCGCAAGTGCCGCTGCTGGCGTATGTCCATTACTTCACCGCGTTTCTCGGCGGCGCCGTTGCATATGGCGTACGCCCCTACAACCACGAGGTGCCACTCACCGCGGCCACCTGGGCAGGCGCGCTGCTCCTCGCGGGCTTCGCGGTCGCCGCGAGCTACGTTTTTGTCCGGCGCGCCGATCGCGAATTCCGCCGCCGCGCATTGCCCTGGCTCGCGCTCGGCCTGTACTCCATCGGCTGCGCCATCCCCGCGTCACTCGGCCGCATCGGCCTCGGGGTGCCGCAGGCGCTCGACTCCCGTTACGTCACCTTCTCGCTTTACCTGACGGTGGCGCTCATTGCCCTCGTCCCGATGATTTTCACCCACCTGCGCGAGCGCGCCGAGCCGCTCCGCCTGCGCCTCCTCGCACCGGCGATCTGCACCGCCCTCGCGCTCGCCTACATCTCACTTTACGTCGCCGGTTTCGGTAATTCCGTCGCCCTCCTCGAAGAACGCGCCGCCCGCTACCGCCTCGGCCGCGCCGCCGTCGTCTTCAGTCACGCCCTCGATACCATGCCGATCATTAAGAGCAACAACAGCACCATCCCCGCGACCGCGCGTCACCTCGCCGGCGCGCTCGACGACCTCGGCCTGCTGCAGCCGCCGCTCATCCGCACCGCGCGGCTCGACCAACTCCCGCACGAACGCGCCGACGGCGAAGAAGTTTCTGGAAACGTTGACCGCAGTGCGCCCTTGGAAGGCGGTCTTTACGGCGTCAGCGGCTGGGCCGCGCTGGAGGAGAAATCCCGGCCCGCCGATTGCGTCGTGCTTGCCTACCAGGGACTCGGCGGCGAGTGGATCGCAGTCGCGATTTCCGACAAAGTCGTGCGCCGCCCGGATGTCGTAGAGCATCTGGATGACGACGACCAGCTCTGGAGCGGCTGGACCGCGAAGTTCCCGCCGCGGGCGATCCCTCCCGGCGCGAAGCTCTCCGCCTGGGCCTTCGATGCGGACGAATCAAAGCTCTACCAGCTGCCGGGCGAGATCGTCATGGCGCGGCGATAGCCGCGTTGCTGCTCACCCGCGCTGCGGTGGCCGAAGGTGCTCCCTGCCCCTTCCGCCCCCCCCTCCATTCCTGTCATTCCGACCGAAGTGGAGGAATCTCTAACCTTTCCGAGCGAGCGTGGCCCGCTCAACAGCGTGGGAACCCCAACCCGCCTCTTCATTGTCGCGACGCCCTCCTGCTTCTTCTGCTCACCCGGAGTTGAGTAAGAGATTCCTCCACTTCGGTCGGAATGACAGGTGTGGGAATCGGTTGAGAGAAACGATGCGTTGGGCGGTTCAACGGCGTCGCACTCCAGCAGCGTCGGAACTCACGCCGCTGCCGCACCCGCCTCCCGCAGCTTGATGTCGATCTCGCCTTTCAACGTCCGATGCACCGGGCATTTGTGCGCGATCTCCATCAGCTTCGCGCGTTGCTCCGGCGTTAAGTCTCCGCTGAGCTGCACCTCCAGCTCGATGCGGTGGAGCATCCCTTCCTTCGTCTCACAGTCGGCGCAGTCCTTCGCGTGAATCCGCTGGTGCCGCAGCGACACCTCCACGTTCTCGAGCGGCCATTTCCGCGTGCGGGCATAAAGCCCCACCGTCATCGAGGTGCAGGCGCCGAGCGCCGCCAGCAGGTATTCATAGGGGCCCGGCGCCGCGTCGGTGCCGCCGACCGCCACCGGCTCATCGACCGTCAGCCGATGCTCGCCGCTGACCACCTCCTGCCGAAATCCTTTCGCGTCGCCGCGCACCACCACATCTGCGTTTTCCATGGCGATATCTTACCTCCACCCCGCACTCGTTAGGCAAACACAAACCGCGACACAAATCTCACACGCCGCCGGCGCCGATCGCCTCCGGATGGAACTTCGGCCAGTAACGCAACGCTGCCGTCACCGCCATGTGGCTGGGATCAGCGCGTTCGTAATCCTCCACCTCCTCCTGCGTCGCGCCGCCGGCCAGCAGATCGGCCGCTTCGTAATCGGCAAATGCCGGCACCAGCTGCGATGGATCACGGCCGGCGCGAAGTTGTTCCAAAAACCATTGTGACCAGCGGCGGACGCGTTCCTCCAACGCGTCGAGATGCGCGCCGACGCCGTTTTCCACCACGCCGAAGTGCGGCAGGTAGAGCCGGGCTGGTTCTAACACGCGGATCTTGTCGATCGATTGCAGCCAATCCTCCACCTGCAGCTCCGGCGGCACGAAGGGCGGAATCGCCGGGCCGCCGCCGATCCGCACCCCGGCCACGTCGCCGCCGAAAACGCAGTCGTCCCAGTGATAGATGTGGTGATGACTCGCGTGCCCCGGCGTCGCGATCGCCCGCACCTCCACCGAGCCGAGCTGCACCTGCTCATTGTCTTCGAGAATCCTGAGCCGCTCCTGCGGGATCGGCCCGACGCGGCCCCAGAGCCGCTCCATCTCCGCGCCGAAAATGCGGGTGGCGGACTCGATCAGCTTCCGGGGATCGAGCAGGTGGCGAGCGCCGCGCGGATGGACGTAAACGGTGGCGCCGAGCTCCGCGAATTGCCAGGCCGCGCCGGCGTGATCGAAATGGATGTGGCTCAGAAACACATGCCGCACATCAGCAGGTGCAGCCCCCAGCAGGTGCAGCTCACCGGTGATCGTTCCGAACGTTGATTCCGGGCCGGTATCGAAAAGGGCGAGGCCGTCGCTCGTCTCGAGGGCGGTGGCAGCAATAATGCCGGGGCGACCGAGCTGCCGCGTGTCGAGAATGTGGATCATAGAGCGAATACTATCGGCGCTACGCGACCGTCGCCTGCGCAAAATACACGCAGCCGCTGTGAAGATCTTAGCTTAGAGCGCGTCTGAAAAATCCGTCTCCAACCTGTCATGTTCAGCGCGACGAAACCATCTCTGACTGTTTTCCAAAGCGACGCGCAGAAGAAGAGCAGTCAGTGATTCCTTCGACAGACTCAGGACAGGCTCTTCGCGGCGCTCAGGATGACAGACTTTTTAGATGCTCTCTTCGTTCGCCTTCTGCACGCATCCCATGGCGGCGTTCTTAAGCACTTTAGCTCAACGACCGGCGGGGGCGGAGCTGTTGATGACTGTGGGGTGGTCACCCCTCTCGCGGGGTGGGTGGCTTCCATGACCTCGTCTCTGGCGAGAGATGCGTTTTCACCACCGTAAAGCACCGGAGGTGCGACGGAATAAAGCCCGGAGCGACGCGCAGCAGAGCTCCGGGATCTGCATCGAGCGATGGCCAAACCCCCGAAGGGGGTGACGGAACGCGCAGCGGTGCTGAGAGCGTGCAAGCTGGAAGCTTGCGCTACTTTTCCCGCCGCGCGAGATGGTGCTCCTCCACGGAGCGCTATGTGTCGAAATGCGGGATGCTACTCCGCCACGCTCTTCGGAATACCTCGCTGCGTCACCAGATAGACGGCAAAGCTGCCTAACCAGTGGCCGCCTTCGTAGTGCTCGCCGGTCACGGCGGCGAGACCGGCGCGGCGGTGGGCAGCGGCTGCGGCTCCGAGCGCAGCGCGGCGCGGATCCTTCGCGGGCAAGCCGCTGATGATCCCCTCCAGCATCCAGGCGCGGCTGAGATTCAGACCGTCGAGGTGGGCGAGTTTCGGATCGCTCGGGTCGGGTGAAACGGCGACCGGCAGCCAATCAGCGGAAGCTTTCATGGGGATCTGCGGCAGGAATTGCTGCAGCCATTTCGCAAACTCGTTAGGCGCGAGCACCCGCCGCATCACATCTGCCTCCGCCAGGACCGGCGAGAGAAAATCTTCACCACCCGGCTCGTAGCTGAGCGGCGCGTTCTTGTCCTTCAGGTAGAACTTCCGCGCCTTCTCTGCGAGAAGATTAAAAAAGGCGTCGTCGCCGATCTGTTGTGCGTAGTCGATCATCAACCCGAGGCCAAACGCCGTCTGCGAATGCTCGCCGACGCGGAGCGGGTGCGACAGCTTGGGCAGCCATGTTTGCAGCCGCTGCAGGGCCGCTTCCTCCAGCGGGCGGAGATTCTCTTTCATCGCGCGCGCGTCGTCGTCATCCCACTCGCGGAGTTCGGCGGCGAGCTGCAGCAGCCACGCGAGGCCGTAGGGCCGCTCGAAACTCGCGCGGCCTTCCGTCAGCAGGTACTCGGCCTCACGTTTCAGGTTTTCGGCGGTGAGACTTTTCCGCAGCGCCTCGCGCGCGGCGTTGGCGAACGGCGCCTCCGGGAATTCCCGCGTCAGCCGCACGAGCAGCCAATGCCCATGCACGGACGAATGCCAGTCGTAGCAGCCGAAGAATGCCGGCGTCAGCTCGCGCGGCGGGGCGACATCGGCGTCGCTGTTCATGGTGTGCGCGATTTTGTTCGGGTATTCCTTATGGACGCAGGTGAGCGCCAGCTGCGCGAAACGTTCCGCGGCGGCGGCGTCGAACTCGTGAGGCGGCGGCGGGGTCTCAGCCATGGCGGGGATGGTAAGGAAAAATGCGAGCACGCACAGAAGTGTCTTCATCTCGGCGGGCAGTGTATCGCAACGCCTGCTCCTTGGGAAAGCACTCGTGCTCGTGCTCGATCGTCGGTTTTTCGATTACGAGCACGATCACGAGCAGGAGCACGAGTGCTGGAGCCGGGCGGCTGCACGTACGCTGTAGCTGCTGAGGTGAGTAGCAGCGGAACGATTCGGAGCGGTTTTTGCGACCGCAGCACGGGGCGCGGTCGAACAACTTACGGGCTGCCGATCACCGTCGCGTCGCGGACCCGCGCACAAACTATGAAAACACCACTCCTCCTCGCGTCGTTGCTCACCGTCTCTTTGTTCCTCCTGCCCCTCCACCACGCGCAGGCGCAGACGCAGAAATCCTCCGCGAAAGCCTCTCCGTCTCCCGCTGCCGCGGAGCAGACGGAAGACACCACCGAATTCGACCTGAAGCTGCGGGAGGCGATCATCAAAGGCGCTTCGATGGAGGAAATCGCGAAGCTGAAGGAGCCGGCCGCGAAAACGCCGCAGGAGGCGGTCCGCGCTTTGAAGATGGGCAATTCGCGATTCTTCGGCGGCACGGCGCGCCGGCCGGAGATGGACGCGAACGAGCGGCGGTCGCAGATTCTCGGGCAAACGCCGTTCGCGGTGGTGCTCGGCTGCTCCGACAGTCGCGTGCCGATCGAGCTCGTCTATGATCAGGGGCTCGGCGATATCTTCGCGGTCCGCGTCGCGGGGCATGTGGTGGACCCCGGCACGATCGGGAGCGTGGAGTACGCGGTGAAACACCTGAAGACGAAGGTGCTGGTGGTGATGGGGCACGAAGGCTGCGGCGCGGTCAAAGCGGCCATGCTGCCGGCCGCGGACATAAAAGCTGAGCCGGAGAACGTCCGGTACCTCGTCGGCAAAATCGCGCCCTCCGTCGCGAACATTCCGGCCATTCGCGATTCGAAGGCGAGAATGCGCGAGGCGGTGATTGCAAACGTCCGCCAGCAGGTGGCGCTTGCGAAGGAGAACCCGGTCATCAAGGAAGCGGTGGCGAAGAACCAGCTCGCGGTCGTGGGCGCGTTCTACGAGATCAGCAGCGGCCAGGTGGATTTCCTCGAAACGGACGAAGAGCTGCGGGTGAACTGAGCGCGGGCGCGGCAGCGGCGGTGTTTCGCAAGCCGCTGGAGGAGCTTTTTCACCGCGCGCAGCTGAGCGGCTCTGTTGGCGGGATTTTTCTCGCATCGGCAGCAACAACCCGGCAGTCTCTCGCGCTCATCCATGAAAAAGTCTTCTCCCCTGCAATCGGGTCTCCTCCTCGTCCGCACTCTGGCGGTGCTGGCGCTCTGCTCCGGCGCTTCCGCGCTCGCCTTCTTTGCCTTTAACGGCGTTCCGAAGGCGCTCCTCCCCGAGCCGGAGGAAGAGCCGCAGAAGTATGCGGCGGTGCCGGGTGACAAAGCCGAGGATATTTCGCGCCTGGAACAATATTGGATGGACCGCATCAGCTATCCGACCGGTGAATACGACCCGGCCTGGGTGCGACGCGCCATCGCGGAAGATTTGCAGCTCGCGCGCGGAGTGCCTGCTGGTCAACGGCCGAGCCTCCGCTCCGATGCGGCGCTCCGCCTCGATGTGAACGCTTTCACCCCGCTCGGGCCGTCGCCGGGACGGATGACCGGCTGCGCTGGCTGCTTTGACTACGGCCTCACCGCGGGACGCGTCAACGCCATCGCGACCGATCCGCGCACGAACACCCCCGGCTCGATTCACGCTTACATCGCCACGGTCGGCGGCGGCATTTGGAAGACGACGAATTGCTGCAGCACGTCGACATCGTGGACGCCGGTCACCGACGACCCGCTGGTCAGCACCGCCTCCGTCGGCACGATCTCGATCGACCCGAACAATCCCGACGTGGTGTATGTCGGCACCGGCGACCTGAAATACGGCTCCTTCTCCATGGGCAGCCAGGGCATTTTGAAAACGACCGACGCGGGCGCGACATGGCGCGTGCTGGCGCAGGACGTGTTCGGCGCGATGTATCCGACGCCGCCGGGCACCGTCGCCCAATACCAGGCCGTGGGTAAGGTCCGCGTCGATCCGAACGACAGCAACAAGGTGCTCGCCGGCACCAAGACCGGCATCTACATCTCTTACGACGCCGGCACGTCCTGGACCGGCCCCTGCCTGACGAATGCGCACCCGTCGCAGCGGCAGGACGTCACGGGACTCGAGCTGACGAACGTCGGCGGCACCACGCGCATCGTGGCGGCGATCGGCGTCCGCGGTTTCGCGACGACGGTGCAGGTGGGGCTCGGCAACAACGGCGCCAACGGCCTCTACCGCGGCACCGTGCCGGCGAGCGG
>JACCZQ010000107.1 GCA_013695905.1 Chthoniobacterales bacterium | reverse complement strand
AAATCTGCAGGTGAGAAGTGAGATGTGAAAGGTGAGAAGTAGCAGCTGCCCGTCGAGCGCTCTCTCTTTCCCCCTCTCACTTCTCACCTCTCACAGTTCACTCTGACATGCCTCCATCGCGTAAACCGCTCCTCGTCCTCTTCCTCACCGTCTTCGTCGACATGGTGGGCTTCGGCATCGTCATCCCCGTGCTCCCGCTCTACGCCGAGCGCTTTGACGCCTCCCCGTGGGCGATCGGCTGGCTCACCGGCATCTACTCCGGGATGCAAATTATCTTCACCCCCATCCTGGGGAAACTCTCCGACCGCTACGGCCGTCGCCCCGTCCTCATGCTCAGCCTCGCCGGCACCGCCGTTGGCTTCTGGCTCATGGGCATCGCTGATTCCCTCATGCTCCTGTTCGTCGCGCGCATCTTTTCCGGCATCACCGGCGGGAACATTTCCATCCCCCAGGCCTACATCGCTGACGTCACCACACCGGAAACGCGCTCCAAATGGATGGGCATGATCGGCGCCGCCTTCGGACTTGGCTTCACCTTCGGCCCGATGATCGGCGGAATCATGAGCCGCATTTCGTATAGCGCGCCGTTCTACTTCGCCGCCGCCCTCGCCGCGGCCAACGTCATCCTCCTCTACTTCATCCTTCCGGAGAGTTTGCCCAAGGAGCACCGCGCGAAGCCGCACGAAGACGCGCCGGTCGTGGAAGTCTTCCGTCACGGCCACGGCTGGATGTTCGGCGGCGTCGTCGCCACTTACTTCTTCCTCGTCTGCGGCTTCACCATCATGACCGCCTTCTTCGCGCTCTTCACCGCCCGCCGCTTCGGCTACGACGCGCACGCCAACGGCTACCTCTTCGGTTTCATCGGCATCGTCACCGTCATCGTGCAGGGGGGACTCATCGGCCGACTCGTCACCATCTTTGGCGAGACAACCCTCGCCCGCACGGGCCTGCTCCTCACCGCCGCCTCACTCCTCGCGCTGCCATTCTGCACCAATCTCCCGCTGCTTCTGCTCGTCTGCGCCGGCCTTTCCTGCGGGAGCGGATTCGCCAGCCCGCCCTTGAACGGTCTCGCCTCGCAGCTCATCGAGCGCAGCTGGCAAGGCCGTGCCCTCGGCCTCCTTCAATCCGCCGGCAGCGCCGCCCGTCTCATCGGCCCGCTCCTCGGCGGCTGGCTCCTCATGTTCGACCTCAACAAACCCACTGCCCGCTACGGCGAGACCGCGTTCTACGCCGCCGCCGTCATCTGCCTCATCGGCGCCGCGATCGCCTTCTGCCTCAAACGCCCGCCCGCTGATCGTGTTCCGGGAACTATTCCCGTCGCTTCGAGCGTATAGATATTGATGAACCGAAAAAGCTCACTCGCCCTCGCCGCCGGCGCGCTGGCCCTGGCCGGCTGGGGCCTTCGCAAAGCGGCCGAACGTCAATACTCCTTCGCCGGCAAGGTGGTGCTGATCACCGGCGGCTCCCGCGGCCTGGGGCTCGTGCTGGCGCGTCAGGTTTGCGCCGAAGGGGGACTCGTCGCCATCCTCGCCCGCGACGTCGAAGAACTGCGCCGCGCCCACGACGAGCTGGTGCAGCTCCGCGGGGAAGCGGTGGCGGTGCCGTGTGATCTTCTGGACGCGGCGCAAATCAAGGAGGCGGTGCGCACCGTCCTCGGTCGCTTCGGCAAAATCGACGTGCTCATTAACAACGCCGGCATCATCGAAGTCGGCCCGCTCGAGCATATGCAACCCGAAGACTTCGAGCGTGCCATGCAGGTCCACCTCTGGGCGCCTTTCACCCTGATGTGGGAATTGATCCCGCACCTGCGGGCGCGCGGCGGCAGCCGCATCATCAACATCACCTCCATCGGCGGCAAAATTGCCATCCCGCATCTCGCCGCTTATTGCGCCAGCAAGTTTGCGCTCGTCGGCCTCTCCGAGGCCATGCGCGCCGAGCTCGCGCGCGATCGCATTTACGTCACGACCGTGGTGCCGGGAATGATGCGCACCGGTTCCCACATCAACGCCAGGTTCAAAGGTAAACACGCGCAGGAATTCGCCTGGTTTGCCCTCGGCAACGCTCTGCCCTTCGTCTCGATGAACGCGGAGCGGGCCGCGACAAAAATCCTGGACGCCTGCCGCCGCGGCCAGCCGGAGATCACGCTGACCGTTCCCGCGCGTGCGGCTGTGATTAAGAACGCGCTCTTCCCGAACCTGGTCGCGCATGGCATGACCTTCGTGAACTGGCTGCTCCCCGCGAGCAGCGACCAATCCGGCGACGAAATCCGCTCCGGCGCCCAGAGCCGTTCCTCGAAGCTGACCCCGGAATGGCTGACCAGCCTCTCCGACAGCGCGAGCAGACGGAACAACGAGACGGGACCCAACGGAACGCACTAACCACCATGGCTTCGAAGCGCCTGTTCGTGGCGATCGACATCCCTGAGCCGATCACGCAGCAGCTCCTCGAGCTGAACCCGCACCTGCCGGGCGTGCGCTGGCTGAAGCCGGAGCAGATGCACCTCACGCTGAGCTTTCTCGGCCAGGTCGGCCCCATCGCCGAGGAAGCGCTGCGCGAAAAACTAAACGCGGTGCGGTTCACCGCCTTCTTCATGCCGGTGAGCGGTCTTGGCGCCTTTCCCGCGAAAGGAAAGCCGCACGTCATTTGGACCGGCGTCGGCACAGGTCACCCGCAGCTCTTCCACGTTTACAAACGCGTCCAGGAGGCGGCGCTCGGCGCCGGGCTGGAGCCGGAGCTGCGCCGCTGGCACCCGCACATCACCATCGCCCGCTGCCGCGATGTTTCACCGGAAACGATCCGCCCGCTTCTGAAGGAAAACGCGGAGCTGGATCTCGGCCTCGTGCGCGTGGAAAGCTTTTCTCTCTACTCCAGCGTCCCGGGGCCGCTCGGCTCTGCCTATACCCGCGAGCTCGGGGTGTCCGCCGCCTGGCGGAGGAGCCCCTAAAAAATCTCGACGACGGTATTTTTCGTCACGAGATCCTTCACGCGAGCCGCATCCCAGTTCGCCAGGCGAATGCAGCCGTGGCTGGCGGCGCGGCCGATCGTCTCCGGGTTGTTCGTGCCGTGGATGCCGATGCCCGGCTTGTTCAGGCCCATCCAGAGAATGCCGACGGGATTGTTCGGGCCGGGCGGGAGGTTGTGGAAGTTTTCGGTGCGGACGCCGTATTTCAGCACGCCTTCATCGTGGCGGAACCACGGCAGCGTCGCGATGCCGAGGATCTTCCAGGTGCCGACCGGCGCCGGCAGACTTTTCGAGCCCGGGGTGATCGGGAAGTGCGCAATGAGGCGGTCGCCCTCGCGGACGCTGAGGAAATTCTCCGTCGTATCAATGAATAGCTTCCGCTGTGCGAGCTCCGGCTTCTCCGGCAGGAATCCTTCACTCAAGCTTTCGATCTCAAAAGGAATGACGTTCGGCACCCGCACGGTGTCGCCGGGTTTGAGCTGGTCGAGTTTCACGTCCGGATTCAGCCGGCGGACGAACTCCTCCGCGGCATGGAACCGTTCGCAGACGAACTCGAGGAGCGAGCTGTAGGGGAGGGTTTTCAGTTTCGCCTGCTCGGACGGTTTACTCGCGACGGGGCCGACAAATTTCTCGTCCTCCGGCCGAATCATGTAGTCGGTGTAGGCTTGCGGCACCTGCTCGAGCAGTGCGGCATCGACCGCGCCCGTCGTCGGCATGTCGTTCGCCACCTTGTAGGAGATGAGCGCCTTGCGGAAGAACTCGCCCATTTTGCCGTCGATTTTTCCCGGGCCGAAATTGTTGTTATCGAGGAAAATCTGGAGACGGGTGCTGGTCTCCTCATCGTAGTTCGGCAGCGCCACCATCGGGGTCGGCGCTGGCCGGGCGCGCGGCGGCGGCGTCGGCTTCGCCGGCTTTTTCGCAGGCGTGGCAGTCTGCTTCGGCACCGGGGTGGGGCGGGGCTGTGGCTTCGACCATGGCCATTGCGCTTCCGCGATGCTGGCGATGAAGAAACCGATCAGGGCCGTGATGGCGATGGCTCGTCGATGCATTGGCGGAGATTCGACCGCGCGCTGCTTCGACGCAAACACCGTCCGGGGTGGCGGGTTGCCGCGATTCGCATAAGCGGCGGAGCGAGTTACAGATATCTTATGAACGACGAAATCATAAACCTTGTGGTGCAGCGCACCGGAATCAGCCGCGAACAAGCTACCACCGCCGTCGCCGCGGTGATGGAGTTTGTCGGCAGCAAATTGCCCGGAGGCGCCGGCGGCCAGATCGATGCGCTGATCCGCGGCCAGACCGGCGCGGAGCCCGGCGACATGATGAAGGCGCGCCTCGGCGACTTGTTAGGCGGCGGCGGGAATTCCTAGTGCTTTGTCATGAGTGCAATGAAGGGTAGTAGCGCTGGCGGAGTTGGTCCGAGCCTGCGCTTCACGGAGCAGAGCACCGGAGGTGCGGCGGATTAGAGCCCGGAGTGCAGCGAGCGCGAAACTCCGGGGTCAGGTGCCGTGAAAGTGCTCCAGCC
>JACCZQ010000104.1 GCA_013695905.1 Chthoniobacterales bacterium | reverse complement strand
CCATCAAAGAGAGCCGCGACGTCGACCTCCCGCTCGTCGCCGCCCATTTCTTCTACTACGCCGGTTGGGCCGATAAACTGCAGTACGCCTTCCCCGGCCGCACCCCGCGTCCGCTCGGCGTCGCCGGCCAGATCATCCCGTGGAATTTCCCGCTCCTGATGGCGGCGTGGAAACTCGCCCCCGCCCTCGCCTGCGGAAACACCGTCGTCCTGAAGCCCGCGGAGACCACCAGCATCAGCGTCATGCATCTCGCCGAGATCCTGCAGGAAGCGGAGTTGCCGGACGGCGTCATCAACATCGTCACCGGCGCACGCGCCACCGGTCAGGCGCTCGTCGATCACGACGACGTGAACAAACTCGCCTTCACCGGCTCCACCGCCGTCGGCAAGATGCTCACACAGGCAGTTGCCGGCACAAAGAAGCGGCTCACCCTCGAGCTCGGCGGCAAAGCAGCCAACATCGTCTTCGAAGACGCGCCGATCGATCAGGCAGTGGAAGGAATCATCGCGGGGATTTATTTCAATCAGGGACACGTCTGCTGCGCCGGCTCGCGTTTGCTCGTCCAGGAAGGCGTTTTCCCGCAGGTCATCCGGAAGTTGCGCGATCGCATCGCCACCTTGCGCGTCGGCAATCCGCTCGACAAAAACACGGACATCGGCGCGATCAATTCCCGCATGCAGCTCGACAAAATCCACGAGCTCGTGGACAGCGGCCTCCAGCAGGGCGCCGAGCTGGTGCAGCCCCGCTGCAAGCTGCCGGCAAAAGGTTATTGGTTCCCGCCGAGCTTCTTCACCGGCGTCACCGCCTCACATCGCATCGCGCAGGAGGAAATCTTCGGCCCGGTCCTGAGCGTGATGACGTTCCGCACACCCGAGGAAGCCATCGAGCGGGCGAACAACACCGCTTACGGCCTCAGCGCCGGCGTCTGGACCGACAAAGGCAGCAAGATCTTCAAGATCGTGAGCAAACTCCGCGCCGGCATCGTGTGGGCGAACACCTTCAACAAGTTCGACCCCACCAGTCCCTTCGGCGGCTACAAAGAGAGCGGCTTTGGACGCGAAGGCGGGCTGCACGGCCTGCAGCCGTACCTCGATCTAAACTGATCAGCCGGAGCGGCGTCACCGCATCCGCGCCCGCGCGTCGAAGTAGAGCAGCACAAACATAATCCCGAGCAGCGGCCGCAGAAATGCATGCAGCAGGCTGCTCAGCCCATTCGACAGCAGCGTCAGACCATCCGGCGCAGTCGCAGTTCGCATCTGCTCCGTCACCGCCTGCACCTGCTCCATCGAAGCCACGCCCTGTAAGCGCAGCGCCAGAAACGGCATCTCGATCGCCGTATTCGCCAGCAGCAGCACCAGCACCCAGAGCGCCGCCAGGATTGCCCCGCGGAAAAGCGGCCGCTCCAGCCGCGGCCTTTCCACTCCCGACCACCCCAGCTCGCGGCTTTCCTGCAGTGACTCCACCACGTCCCGCTCCCCGATCGTGCAGGCCTGTTGCCAGAACATGAAATTCACAAACAACCGCCCCACCATGAACGCCAGAAAGCCGAGCGCCGCCGTCGCCAGCAGCAGCGAGGCGGCCGAAGCCTGCCCGCCGGCCACGATCGACATCGCCAGCAGCGGCAGCAGCGTCCAGAGCAGGTAGCTCCCATAGACAACGCATCCCACCCGCGCCACGCGGGACCAGATCTGCTTCACCCGCCCGAGAAGATCGGCGAACTGCGGCACCCGCCCCGCGAGGATATCCGCCGTCGTATATTGCACCCCCGCGATAAAAACGAACCAGGTGGCGAGCACCACCGGGATCATGACCAGCACCAGCAGCGCGGTCGTCGAGGACGTGCCGCTGAACCCGGTCTCCGGCGTCATCCGCACATGGGCGAGACCCACCTGCAGGATGAACGACGGAACCGCCACGAGCAGCGCGAGCCCGAAAAAAATCGGGAACCCGATCCGATAAATCGCGGCCGCATTGCGAATGATCTCCGCCAACGTGCGACGGCGGGCGAGTTGCTCCGCCTCGGTCGGGAGCGGTGGCGGCGGCGGGAACAACTCCGGCACCTCGGCTGCTTTCGTCCACGCCAATTCTTCCGCCGCGCGGACTTCGTTCTCCGCGATCAAGCGCCCTTCCGCTTTCCACGCGAGCAGCTCATCCAGATCGACCGGGCCGTACTCCTTTCCCTGCACGCGGACAAACCACTCCGCCGCACCGTTATTTTCGACAGGATTCACAGGATTAACTGGATGAAGAGGGCAATCGTTGCACGTTCATGTGCCAATCCGCACAATCCAGTAAATCCTGCTCAATCTTGTGAAGCTGCTTCTCATCGACGGCCACTACTACGTTTACCGCTCCTTCTTCGCGATTCAAAATCTCTCGAATTCCCGCGGTGCGAGCGCTCGCGTTCCTGGCCAGATCTCCCGTGGAATTTCCCCCTCCTCATGGCCGCGTGAAAACTCGCGCCGCCCTCGCCTGCGGAAGCGGAGCTCCCGGATGGCGTCGCACATCGTGATCGGCGCCCGCACCACCGACCAGGCCCTGGTGTTCTGGCAGCCCTGTTCTGATGGGACACCAGGGTGATCTCTGACTCCCTCGATCAGGTGTGGCACGGCACGCCGGGATTTCGCCCGGGCGGGCGGCTCTCGACGCTCAAGTGCCGGAGGCACGACGGAATGAAGCCCGGAGCGGCGCGCAGCAGAGCTCCGGGTCTGCGCCAATCCGGAGAAGCCCAACCCCCGGCGGGGGTGACGGAACGCAACTCGACCACCAACTCACCCGCACGCGCGACACGCCCATCCATCGTTCCGCCGCCCCTTCCGGGGCTGGAGCAATTTCCCCGCACCTGACCCCGGAGTTTCGCTCCCGCTGCACTCCGGGCTTCCATCCGCCGCACCTCCGGTGCTCTGCTCCGTGGAGCGCAGGCGCGGACCAACTCCGCCAGCGCTACCCTTCATTGCACTCATGACAAAGCACTAG
>JACCZQ010000103.1 GCA_013695905.1 Chthoniobacterales bacterium | reverse complement strand
GCGAAGCCGAGCGCGGGCAGCGCGACCGCGTTCTCGCTCAACTGCGCGACGAGATTGTCATAGCGTCCTCCGCCAGCGATGGCGCGCAGCTTCCCGCCGCGGTCGAACGCTTCGAAGACCACGCCCGTGTAGTAAGCGAGACCCCGCACAATGCGAAGATCTACCTTCACAAAGTCCGCGAGGCCGCGCTGCGCGAGCCCCGCGACAATTGTGTCGAGTTTTTCACTTTGGCCGCCGTTCTCGAGCACGCTGAAGACCGGCTCCGCCAGCTCGCCGAGACGTTCGGCGGTTTTCTCGCGCGGCTCGCGTTCGCTTTTGTCGATCACCTCCAGCACGCCCTGCCACCGCTCCTCGGGCACGTTTCGCGATCGCAGAAAATCGATCCAAAACTCGCGGTCGCTGAGCCGCACCACCACGTCCTCCGCGGTGAAGCCGAAACTCCGCAGCACATCGATGCAGACGGCGATCAGCTCCACGTCGGCTTCGGTTGAGGCTTCGCCGATGATGTCGCAGTTATATTGGTAATGCTCCCGCAGCCGCCCCTTTTGCGGCCGCTCGTAGCGGAACATCTGCGGAATACTGAACCACTTCATCGGCTTGCGAAAATCGCGATGCGCCGCCGCGATCATGCGCGCAAGCGTCGGTGTCATTTCCGGGCGGAGAGCCACCGCGCGGCCGCCTTTATCGGCGAAATCGTAGAGCTGCTTCACGATCTCCTGGCCGGACTTTTTCACGAACAGCTCCAGCTCCTCGAGGACGGGGCCGTCGTACTCGATAAAGCCGTAGCGACGGGACACTTGCCGCCATTGTGCAAAGATGTAATTCCGCACCGCGCAGTCGCCCGGCAGGAAATCGCGGAAGCCAGGGAGCGCCTGCATCACTTCACCCGTGGGAAAGGCGGGGCGCGATGCAGCCGCCCGGCAGACAGGACACGAAATACTCATGCCGGTTGAATAAAATCTGCCGGGGAGAAGTCGAATAAACCACGGCGGAGAACATCCGTTCAACCAAACAAAAGAACAAACATGAAACAAAACAGATTCACTAAATTGATCGCAGTGGGAGCAGTGAGCGCGGTGGCCTTCAGCACTGCTTTCGCCCAGACCACGACCAAGGAAACAAGCACGACAGTGGGCGGCGCTGGGGTTAGCGCCACCACCACCAGCACCCTCGACGGCACGGGCGTGATCACCACCTTGACGCCAGGCGAGTTCATCGCCGTGCGCACGGAGGCGAGTGTGGACCCGGTGCGTTATCACTGGACCGATAGCACCACGATCGTGGACATCGAGGGGAACACGGTGGACCGCGCTCTGCTGCGCGCTGATCTCCCGGTGCGTTACACCTACGTGCAGGAAGGCGATCGCATGGTCGTCTCGAAAGTCACGGTGCAGAGGCCGCTGACCGAGATCAAAGAGACCACTACTACGACTACGACCACGCGGTAAACCCGCTGGTCTTTAGATTCGAAAAAGACTAAACAAGAGCGCCCGCGGAACGTGTTTCCGCGGGCGTTTTTTTTGTCCCGAAAGAGCGGCGGGTACCGGAACAGTTTCTAATCCCCGTAGCCGTGCGGGTGTTTCTGGGGCCACTCCCAGGCGCTCTCGATGATGGCATCGATGCGCTGGTATTTCGGCCGCCACCCGAGCTCTCGCTTGATCTTCTCCGATGCCGCGATCAACCGCGGCGGATCGCCGGCGCGGCGCGGCTTCTCCACCACGGGAATTTCGTACCCGGTGATCCGCCGGCAGGTGTCGATCACCTCCCGCACGCTCGTGCCACCGCCGGTCCCGAGGTTGTAAAAATCGCTCTTCGGCGCGTCGAGCGCCAGGATGTGCGCCTGCGATAAATCGAGAATGTGGATGTAATCACGGATGCAGGTGCCGTCCGGCGTCTCGTAATCAGTGCCATAGATCTCCACGTGCGATTTCTGGCCGAGCGCCACCTTCAGCACATTCGGGATGAGATGCGTCTCGATGCGGTGATCTTCGCCGAACTTCTCCGACGCCCCTGCCGCATTGAAGTAGCGCAACGCCACGAACCGCAGCCCGTGGATCTCATCATACCAACGCAGCACCCGCTCAAATGCGAGCTTCGATTCGCCGTAGGGATTGATCGGCCGTTGCGGCTCCGTCTCATCGAGCGGAATCCGGTCCGGCGGCCCGAAAGTCGCGCAGGTCGAGGAAAACACGAGCCGCTTCACATCGGCGGCGATCATCGCATCGAGCAGGTTCAGCCCATTGGCGACATTGTTCCGGAAATACTTCGACGGGTTCTGCATCGACTCACCCACGAGCGCGCTGGCGGCGAAATGCATCACCGCCTCCGGTTGGAACCTCGCCAGGGCCGCTTCTATCGCCGGCCGCTCGCTCAGGTCGCCCTCGAACAGCTCCGCCCGTTCATCGACGGCGGCGCGGTGGCCCTCGGTCAGGTTATCGAAAATCGCGACCTCATGCCCCTCATCGAGCAGCAGCTCCGCGCAAATGCTGCCGATGTAACCCGCTCCACCGACGACCAGAATTTTCACGCGAGAAGGAGAGCCGCAGCCCTCCGGCGTGTCAAAGGGAACCGCCCGCCTGGGCTCCGCGGGTGCGTGCCGCGACCGATTTGCTCTGCAAACCGTCGATCATCTGCCGGACAATTCGCACCCGATGGCGGGGGCGCAGCACCTTCAGGCTCTCGGCTTCCGAGCCCCACTGCAGAATCTGAATATCCACGTGGCGCACGCCCCATTTCCGCATCGCGGCGCGGGAGGTTTTATAGAGATCGATCGTGTTCGTGCCGATGAGCGCGCCGCCGTAATCGTCGATGATGTATTCTTCGTTCGTGCCGATAAGCCGGAAGCGGGTGCCGAGCGGGAAGCGGGACCAATCCGAAGCCGCGCTGCGCACGCCGTTACCGGAAAGGCGGCGGCCGATCGCATTCCGCGGCCCACCACGCTCCGTGTGCGTATAAGCGGTGGTGCGCACCTTCTGGACCTTCGCAAGGCTGCCGCCGGCGGAGGCGGGCAGCTTCTGCGCGGTTTCCGGAGAAGTGACACAGCTGGTCAGGAAGGCACCTAAACATGCGAAGAACGTAAGCCTCAGAAATGTCGCCATTTACAAAGCAGCGGAATACCCGTTGAACCTGCTCCTGGCAAGCCATAAATTCCGCCCCACCCGTCGCTGAATGCCACCACTACCTGCCAGCCAGGCGTTCGTCGCCGAAGGTGTTTTGCTCGATGGGCGCCTCGCACTTTTCCATCAAGAGCAGAGCTGGCTCGCTGTCGCCGACGTGCATTTTGGTTACGAACTCCGCCAGCGCGCCGCCGGTCGTCTCATGCCGATGTGGGGCATGGAAACCATCGAGCAGCGGCTGCTACAGCTCATGAGCGAGTTTTGCCCGCGTCACCTCGTGATCGTCGGTGATCTCATTCACGACCGCGCCGCAGCTGCCGAGGCCGGACAGCTCATCCAAAGACTGGCACAACACACCACCCCGATCGTCCTCGCTGACAATCACGACCGTGAACTCGGCCGTTCCGTGGTCGCTGCAGGATTCGTGGCGAGCGGAGGGCTTTTATTTTCACCACGGCCACTGCGAGGCGGAAATCCCCGACTCGGTGCAGATTCTCGGCCACCACCATCCCGCGGCTACCATCCGTGACGGTCCCGGTCTCCGCCTGAAGCTGCCGGCCTTTGTGCAACAGGGCAGCTGCTGGATTCTGCCGGCATTCTCCCCCTGGGCAGCAGGTGCAGCCTGGCAACCGGAGACTGACGCGCAGCTGTGGCTCTGCACGCCCCAGCGCATTCTAAAGCTGCCGGCGGAGGCGCCAGCGTTGTAGCTGTCGCCCTGTGGGCGACACGGGTATGTGCGGTGCCACTCGTGCAGGCGTGAGCACAGACCCGTGCGGCGCATAGCGCCGCAGCTACAGGCATGCGAGACCGCACGTCGTCTTCGTTACCGCGGAACGTTGTAGCTGTCGCCCTGTGGGCGACACGGGTATGTGCACGCCACTCGCCCGAGCAAACCCACAGACCCGTGCCTGCCACACCGTGCCCGCAGTTGCTTTCGCACAGCGATGCAGGCGGGGGCAGGCAGCTACAGCGCCGCTAGGCTCGCGCCGCGCCTGCCATCTCCGATGTGCAATGCGGGCAACGCGTCGCTTTGATCGGAATCGTCATCTGGCAGTGCGGGCAATCTTTTGAGACGGGAGGCGCCAAGCCTGGTTCGGGCCGTTTCATCCTGTTGATCGCGCGCACGAGTAGAAAAACGCAGAGCGCGACAATCAGAAAGTTGATCACCAAGGTGATGAAGTTCCCGTAGTTCAGCGTGACCGCGCCCGCAGCGGCAGCCTCTGCTGGCGTGGAGAAGATGCCGCCGGCGGGCGCATCCTTCAGAACTACGAACTGATGCGAAAAATCGAGACCGCCGGTGATCACTCCGATCGGCGGCATGATCACGTCTTTCACTAACGAGCTGACGATGCCGCCAAACGCCGCGCCGATAATAATGCCGACCGCCATGTCGATAGCATTCCCTTTGACCGCAAACTCCTTGAACTCTTTGATCATGCCCATTGGGGCAGAGTCTCGTCAGCTGGCCACGATGTTGACGAGCTTTTTTGGCACCACCACCACCTTGCGGACCGTCTTGCCGGCGATCAGCTCCTGCACCTTCGGATCGGCCAAGGCCGCCGCCTCCAGCTCCGCCTGCGCCGCCTCGAGCGCGACGGTCATCTTGCCGCGCACTTTCCCGTTCACCTGGATGACGATCTCCACCTCGTCTTCGATGAGCCATTGCTCCTCGTGCTGCGGCCACGGCTGCTCCGTGATGTCTCCGGTCCCACCGAACTTCCGCTGCAGCACTTCCCACAACTCGGAGGTGAGATGCGGCGCGAACGGGTTCAGCACCAAGAGTAACGTGCGAATCGCGGAGACGGATTTCACCGGCGCATTGGTGAGGGTATTCGTCAGCACCATCATCTGCGCGATGGCGGTGTTAAACGACAGCGTCTCGATGTCGGCCGTGACCTTCTTGATCGTGGCGTGCAGCACCTTCTGCTCCGCCTTCTGCGGCTCGGCCTTCGCGACGGCGGCGGAGAGCACCCATTCCCCGGCCTGATCTTCTTCCATGACCAGCCGCCAGACGCGCGCGAGGAAACGGGCGGAGCCTTCCACGCCGTTCATGCTCCAAGGCTTCATCTGCTCCAGCGGCCCCATAAACATCTCGTAGCAGCGGAACGCATCCGCGCCGTAGTCTGCGATCACGTCGAGCGGATCGATCACATTGCCCCAGCGTTTCGACATCTTTCGGCCGTCCTCGCCGAGGATCATCCCCTGATTCACGAGCCGCTGGAACGGCTCCGCCTTCGAAAGATGCCCGAGGTCGAACAGCACCTTCTGCCAGAATCGCGCATACAGCAGGTGCAGCACTGCGTGTTCGGTCCCGCCGACGTAGAGATCGACGCCTCCCGGCTGCGGCGGATTGACTAGGGAATCTGCGTCAGCAAGACTTACGCTAGTGCGCTGGAGCGTCTCGGACGTTTGAGCAAGGCCCAAAAGGGCACGACTCGCCGGCGCCGCTTTCTTGTCAGTTTCGGAGGTCTCGCCGCCCATCCAGTAGCGCTCCGCCTCCTCGCCCACGAAGCGGGTGCTGTTCTGCGGATCGCAGAAACGGAGATAATACCAACAGGAGCCCGCCCACTGCGGCATAGTGTTGGTTTCTCTTGTCGCGTTTTCCGAGTAGCGGATCCACTCCTGCGCGCGGGCCAGCGGCGGTTCGCCGGTGCCAGTCGGTTTGAAATCATCGAGCGGCGGCGGCTCCAGCGGCAGCTCGGATTCCGGGATCGCCTCATGTTTGCCATCCCGCCAGATGATCGGGAACGGCTCGCCCCAATAGCGCTGTCGCGAGAACAGCCAGTCGCGCAATTTGTAACGCACGTCGCGTCGCCCGCTGCCGTTCTCCTCCAGCCACGCGATGATCTTCTGCTTTGCTTCTGGTGTGCGGAGACCGTCGAGCAGCGGGGAGTTGATGGCTGTGCCGTCGCCGGTGAAGCCGATCGGCTCCGCGTCGCCGTCGGGCTGAACGACTGCGCAAACTGGGAGCTGGAACTTGCGGGCGAATTCCAGATCGCGCTCGTCGTGCGCAGGCACAGCCATGATGGCGCCAGTGCCGTAACCCATCAGTACGTAGTCGGCGATCCAAATCGCGAGCCGTTCGCCACTTGCTGGATGGATCGCGAACGCGCCGGTGAAGACGCCGGTTTTCTCTTTCGCGAGGTCGGTGCGCTCGAGGTCGGATTTTGAGGAGATTTGCTGCCGATACTCGCTGATCGCGCTGCGGTTTTCCTCCGTCACGATTTCGTCGACCAGCGGGTGTTCCGGCGCGAGCACCATGTAGGTGGCGCCGTAGAGGGTGTCGGGCCGCGTGGTGAAGACGGGGTAGTC
>JACCZQ010000089.1 GCA_013695905.1 Chthoniobacterales bacterium | reverse complement strand
GAGGAGCGGCATGTCGAGAGCGTCGGGCGGCGAGAACGCTCGAAGTTTCGCAGGAGCGAGCTTGATCTCGCCACACCGGTCGCCGAAACGGTGCTGCTATAGACCTGCGGGTGCGGAACGCGACGTTTCGCTGCCGCTTTCTGGTGTCGCGGTGGTGCTGTCCTGGCGCGCTGGTTCGTGGTGCAGGAAACCGAGCGCGTGCGGCGGGGCGATCACGCGGGTGCCGGCGCAGCGCTGCTCCTCGACGATGCGGTCGCGGAGCAACTTCATTTCTGTCCAATGCACCTTCGGCCGGAAGTGATGCTCGGCGTGGTAGCCGGCGTTGAACCACGTCCAATTGTAGAGGCGGTGATAGCTGCTCACGCCCCAGGCGATCGGCTCATCAGGATTGCCGCCGTAGTGACGGTAGTAGCCGTTCAGAAACGCGAGGCAGTGGCCGAAGTAGTAGAACGGGAGGTAATAGAGAAGAAACTTCCAGTTGAACCAGGCCGCGACGGCCATGATGCAGACCCACGACGCGATTTCGAAGACGCCGAAGTAGGCGTCGAATGACTTCTTCCGTTTGATCTCGCGGAAGATCTTGCGCGGGTCGTCACGGAAGTAGCCGAGAAAGGTGTATTTCCAGACGCTCTCCGGCTCGTCGTCGTGGCTATGCCGGTAAATGGAAAGCCAGTCGGTCGTCTCACCGTTTTCGTTTTTCCGATCGCTGTTCCCCATGTGATGTCGGGTATGGATTTGATCGTAAAACATCTGCGAGAACCCCATGGTCACCGACTCCAGAAGGCTGAAGGCATAATTCAGCGGTTTCCAGCGGAAGTAAGGGTTATGGATCAGGTTGTGCGCGATGCTGCTGATGTTCCAATCGATCGCCACTGAGTAGATCAAGCCGAGGATGATCAGCAGCCACCAGGGGGCGGTCGGGAAGAGGTAGAATAGGAACAGCACATACGCGAAATGCGCGACGGCGCAGAGCACCGGGATGGCATCCATCCGGGTGTAGGCGAAAAGGCGGGAGCTCGTTTTCATCCGGCGCGTGAAGCGAACGTACCTTGTCCCGCCGGGGCGAAAAGTAAAGGGCGCGGCGCGCGTCCCGGACGCTAGAACTTCAACGAAATCCCGCCGTAATAGTTCCGGCCATAGGCGGGATCGATGCCGGTGTTCGTGATCCGCGCGTAGTAGTCTTCGTCGAACAGATTATTGATGCCCGCGGTGACGCTCACATAGTCCTTGAACACCTTCGCTTCAGCCGTGAGATCCCACGTCATATAGGACGGGATAAAGCGATCGGCGTTGTTCGCATCATCCGCGTAGCTGCTGCCCACGAATGTCCCGAACAGCGCCACCTTCAGGCGCTCCCCCAGCCGGTAAATCACACCTGTGCGCAGCAGGTAATCCGGCGCGTAACGCGGCGTCCGCCCTTCGAGTGGCCCGCTGGTGAACTCCGCGTGCAGCAGGGTGACGTTGCCGTACAAGCTCAGCGAGCCGATCCGCTGCGTCAGGCTCGGGACTACTGGCTGCGCGGCTTCTTTGCCGTCGCTGACAGTCAACGAACCGCGCTGCGCCGCCTGGATCCATCCGATCACATCGACCTCACCCGACGCTTCCACGCCGCGATGGAGGGCGCGGCCGACGTTCGCCACCGTGCTCAATCCTCCGGGCAACGCGACGGTGCCGATTTGGTCATCGAACTCGAGCAGAAACCCGCTCACGTCCCACGAAACCCACGGCCTGGGGTTCCCCCGAAAGCCGAGATCCAGTTGCCACGCGCTGCCTTCCTGCAAGTCGCTGGGCACGATCGCGGTGCCGCCGGTGGGCACCGTCTGCGTGAAGATTTTCGGCCGGTAAGATTGCGAGATGTTAGTGTAGAGCTCCGTCTTGTTCGCCACCTCATAGGCGGCGCCGAGACCGAACAGCGGCACAAAATCGTGCACCTCGGAGCTGGCGAGCGGCGTGCCGGCGGCGCTCTTGTCGAGGTTCAGGCGTTCGTCCACGGATTGCCAGATGTTCTCCAGCCGCACCCCGGGAGTAATCGACAACGCGCCCCATTTAAACCGGTTCTCGACAAACACAGGCGCGTAAAACACCGAGCGGTCGCTCTCGTTCCGCAGCACCCCCGAGCGGGCGCTCGCGGTCAGGCCGCGGCTGTCTTTCCGCGGCGAATCGGTGTGATACACCTGCACACCGCCCGCGATGGTATGATTGCCGCCGAGCCAATCGTAATCATGCCGCAGCCGTCCCTCAAAGCCGACGGTGTAGAATTGCTGATGCTCAATCGTGGTGCTGTTTGCCGCCGCACCCACGGGCAGGGTGCCGAACCCGCCGCCGCGCTGCCGCACGCTGAAGCGCGACAGATACGTTCCCCACGCGGTCATGGTGAGCTGCGTCGCGTCCGAGAAATCCGTCTCCCACGCCAGGGAAGCGGCGTAGCGCTCGAGCGCGAAGTGATCGAAGAACCGCGAGGTCGCGTCGCGGTTGGTATGGTAGTTCACCGCGTTGGGGCCAGTGGCGAGGGTCAGCCCGCCGGGCTCGCCATGCTGTTCCTCGTAGCCTTCGAGCGTGAGCGTCCAGCGGCTGGTGGTGCTGGCACCGAGCACCAGCTTGATCTGCGCGCTGTCTACTTCGACGGCGCTGTTGCTCTCGCGGAATCCTTCGCCGCTCCGGTGATTGTAATAGCCGTAGTAACCAAGCTGCCCCACCGTCCCGTCCACGTAGGTGAAGTTCGAAAAATATTGATCGCTTCCGAATGTATTCCGGGTGCCGAAGGAAAACGGCCGATCGGTCCGCGGCACATGCGTGATGAAATTCAGCGAGCCTCCCGGCTGCGGGCCAGAGACGAGCGCCGCACCGCCGCGCAGGAATTCAATGCGGTCAACCGTGTCGAGCGAAGGCGTGTAATACGCCTCCGGGTATCCGAATTGATCCGCGTGGATAGGGATCCCGTCCTTCAACACCTGCGTGTATTGCACCCGGTGGGGATCGAGCCCGCGGTAGCCGATGCTCAGCAGCGGCGTGGTCTCCTCGCTCAAATACAAGCCCGTGGTGCGGGCGAGCGCCTGGCGGTAGTTGTTGTTGATGATTGGCGGGAACTCGTCCAGGTCGATGACCGAGGTTTTCTTCCCGGAATTAATGCGGGTGCCCTGCACCGCCGGCAGGAACGGGTCCTGCACGATCGAATCGGATTCCGCTTCACCGACGACGACGACGGCCATGGTGGTGGCCATCGCCTCCTGCGCATGCGCAGTGGTGCGGCTGCCATCGAAGAGGAGGCAGGCGGCGAGAAGAACGAGGGCGAACGCAAAGCTGGAGCGGGTCATTGTGTGGCATGACCGTAGCGACCGGAGCGACGCTCTGCTCCCGCTGCGTTGCTAACTTTTAGCGGTGAATTGCACCACGTTTCGGCGGTCAAACGTCAACTGAGCGACACCAGCACGACTCCAGCCGTAATCAGCAACGAGCCGATCACCAGCTGAGTCGTTAGGCGCTCTCGCAGCAACACCGCCGCCGCGATGCTGATGAAGATGACGCTGATGCCCTGGAACGGGTAGAGGTAGCTCAGATCGAACTGCTGCAGCAGCCCGAGCGAAAGGAAGAAATACACCGTCATCGCCGCAATGCCGCCGGCGAGAAACAACACGAACGTCCGCTGCCGGAAGCCGGCCGGCGCGTGGGTGGATTGCATCGCGTGTTTCAGCAGCAATTCACCGGCGACGAGTCCCGCGATCGACGTGAGGATGAGCAGCAGCGCGATCGGCGTCACAATTGCTCCTCGAGTTTCGCCACCGGCCGCGCCACGAGCGCCAAGCCGGCGAGCACCAGCAGGATGCCGAGCCAGCGGACGGAGATGATCTGTTCGCCGAGGACGAGCCAACTGCTCACCGGGATCGTGACGTGCACCACCTGCGACGCCGGAAACGCGACCGACAACGGCAGGTGCTTCAGCACGTAGAGCCAGGTGAGAAAACTGCCGATGACGAAGATGATTCCCACCCACACGTATGGTGACGCGAGCCCCGTGACGCCGGTCCAGCCCCATTGCTCCGAGATGTGCGCGGTGTCGATCGCGCCGCGTTTCAGGAACAACTCAGACACGGTGGTGCAGACCGCGCTGAGCGCGAGATGCAGCCATGGATTGGCGAAAC
>JACCZQ010000071.1 GCA_013695905.1 Chthoniobacterales bacterium | reverse complement strand
CACCGACCTCACCGGGCTCGACATTGCGAACGCCTCGATGCTGGACGAAGCGACGGCCGCCGCTGAAGCAATGACGCTTTGCCGCAACGTGGTCAGTGGCCGGGAAACGTTTTTCGTTTCCGAGCTGTGCCACCCGCAGACGATCGAGGTGGTGCAAACCCGAGCCAAGCCGCTCGGTCTGCGGGTGATCGTCGGCGATCACAACACGTTCGACTTCGGCGTGGCGCAAGTTTCCAACTTGCAGGATGGACAGGGGAGCAAGTTAAAAACTTGCGCCACCTTCGGAGTCCTGCTGCAGTATCCCGCCACCGACGGCGCGATTCTCGACTACACAGACTTCGCAACGCGGGCACACGATGCCGACGCGCTCGTCATCGTGGCGGCGGATATCCTCAGCCTCACGTTGCTCAAACCGCCGGGAGAATTCGGCGCCGATGTGGCGGTCGGCAGCACCCAGCGTTTCGGTGTGCCGCTCGGCTTCGGCGGACCGCACGCCGCCTACATGGCCACACGTGACGCACACAAACGCCACCTGCCGGGCCGCCTCGTCGGGGTCTCACACGATGCGGAAGGACGGCCGGGATTCCGCCTCGCCTTGCAAACGCGCGAGCAACACATCCGCCGCGACAAGGCGACCAGCAACATCTGCACCGCGCAGGTGCTGCTCGCCGTCATGGCCTCGATGTATGCGGTGTATCACGGCCCGCGCGGGCTGCGCGGAATCGCAAAACGAGTGCACGAGTTCGCCGCCAAACTCGCCGAAGGCCTGCAGCAGCTCGGGTTTAACATCGCGCACGACGAGTTCTTCGACACCATCCGCGTCGATCTCGGCGAAGCGTCCTGGAGCGCGGACATTCTGCAGCGCGCGGAACGGATCGGCTACAACCTGCGTCCGCTCGGCTCGCACTCGATCGGGATTGCCGTCGATGAAACCACCACCGATGCCGACATCGAGACGCTGATGTCACTCTTCCGCGGCACGCACGTGCGTGATTTCTCCGATGACGCGCTGGACGGCTCCGCCTTCGGCATTCCGGAGTCCGCCCGCCGCACCTCAGATTTCCTTACGCATCCGGTGTTCAACACCCACCACACCGAGACGGAGATGCTGCGTTACCTGCGCCGCCTCGAGTCGCGCGATCTGTCGCTGACGCACTCGATGATTCCGCTCGGCAGCTGCACGATGAAGCTGAACGCGACAGCGGAGATGTTCCCCGTCTCGTGGCCGGAGTTCAGCAAGCTGCACCCGTTCGCGCCCGAGGCGCAGACCACCGGCTACCGCGACATGTGCGAGCAGCTGGAGCATTGGCTGGCGGAAATTACCGGGTTCGCAGCGGTTTCGCTGCAACCGAATGCCGGCTCGCAGGGTGAATACGCGGGCTTGCTGGCGATTCGCCAATACCATGAAGCGAACGGCGAAGGTCACCGGAAGGTGTGTCTCATCCCGCAATCCGCGCACGGGACGAATCCCGCCAGCGCAGTGATGGCCGGTTTCAAGGTGGTGCCGGTCGCCACCTCGAAGGAGGGCGACATCGATGTCGCCGATCTGCGCGCCAAGGCCGATCAGCACGCGAACGATCTCGCCGCGCTGATGGTGACGTATCCCTCCACCCACGGTGTCTTCGAGCCGACGATCCGCGAAATCTGCGACGTGGTGCACCAGCACGGCGGCCAGGTTTACATGGACGGCGCCAACATGAACGCGCAGGTGGGGCTCTGCCGGCCGGGTGATTTCGGCGCGGATGTTTGCCACCTGAATTTGCACAAGACGTTCTGCATTCCGCACGGTGGCGGCGGCCCGGGAATGGGCCCGATCGGCGTAGCGCTGCACCTGCTGCCGTTTCTCCCTTCGCACCCGAAGCTGCAGCTGGCGGAGGCGAACAACCCGAATGGCGTCGGGCCGGTCTCGGCGGCGCCGTTTGGCAGCGCGAGTATTTTGACGATCTCCTGGATGTACATCCGGATGATGGGCGCGCAGGGGCTGACGGAGGCGACGAAGGCCGCGATCCTGAATGCGAACTACATCGCGAAGCGGCTGGATGGCTACTATCCCGTCCTCTACAAGGGCAAACGCGGGCTGGTGGCGCACGAGTGCATCGTCGATTTGCGGCAATTCAAAAGTGCGGGGGTTGAAGTCGAAGACGTGGCGAAGCGGCTGATGGATTACGGCTTCCACGCGCCGACCGTCTCATTTCCAGTCGCGGGCACCCTGATGATCGAGCCCACCGAGAGTGAATCGAAGGCGGAACTCGACCGCTTCTGCGACGCGATGATTTCCATTCACGGCGAAATTCAGCAGGTGGTAAACGGCACCGCAGACAAGCAGAACAATGTGCTGAAGAATGCCCCGCACACAGCGCGGCAGGTGACGAGCGATGACTGGAGTCGGCCTTACTCGCGGAGTGAAGCAGCCTTTCCCGCTCCCTGGCTGCGCGAGGCGAAGTTCTGGCCCGCGGTGGCGCGCATCGACAACGTTTACGGCGACCGGAATCTCGTCTGCTCCTGTCCGCCGATGGAGATGTTTGAGTAGGCTGTGGGGAGGAGAGCCGGGGGCGACGCGTCTGGCCGTTGCGAAGTTCATCGCCGTGCTGCCCGCAGGGCGGCAGCTACATGCGCCCAGGGTGAGGCATCGCACGGCGTCATAGCACGGGTTGTAGCCGCGTCGCTGTGCGACGCGTGGGTCTGTGCGTCGCCTCGTAACAGGACGTCACCCCCGCAGGCTGCCGGTTGAAGGCTTGAGCAGCCCCACATTTTCCAACAAGCCAGCAAACGCCTGCCGTCGTACAACAAAAAGGCGGCGCATCACTGCGCCGCCTTCTGGAACTCAATCGCTATCGAGAACGGCCTACGTCTGCTCCGAAGCGAGCGCCGGCGTCTTCACCCGCGCAGGCACCTGCCGCAACGCAGTGCCGGTCGTCTGCTCGACCGCGGCCTCACCACCTTCGTGATACTCGGCGTCGCCGTTCACCTGCCAGAGATCATAGAGCTTCGTGTCGGCAAGGATGTTCTCCACGCAGAGCATCGCGGTCATCATGGCG
>JACCZQ010000054.1 GCA_013695905.1 Chthoniobacterales bacterium | reverse complement strand
GCTGGGGTGCCGTCGCGTGGGGTGGAGATCGGCCGCCGGATCGCGGCGTTGATCGAAGAATTCGAGAAGCAGCCGGTGGAGACCGGCGTCATCGATGTGGGGATGCATCGCGACGACGTTGGCCAGCGCGCTGAGCTGCCGCTGGTGCAGCCGTCGCGCCTGCCGGTGCCGCTCGATGGGCGCACCGTCGTGATCGTGGACGATGTGTTCTACACCGGCCGCACCGCACGCGCGGCGATGGATGCGATCGGCTCTTTCGGCCGGCCGGCGCGGATTCAGCTGGCGACATTGATCGACCGCGGGCATCGCGAGCTGCCGATCCGCGCCGACTACGTAGGGAAGAATCTTCCAACCGCAGCTGGCGAACGCGTGCGGCTGCGGCTCGAGAATGTGGATGGCGAACCGGACGCCGTCTGGCTTATCAAGGAGTGACTGTGGAGCCACTGATGAACACCGACGGACGGGAACTTGTAGGCCGCGTCTCCCGACGCGGCGGGCGGTTGATATTGCCACCTCTAGCGGCGCCGCGTGAGGACACGACGGCCTACAACCTTGGTGTGAATGCGTGGGCTAAGAAAGGCGAACCGTGACAGCATCCGAGGTGCGCTGGAGCCGCAAAGACTTGTTAGGCATCCGCGAGCTGTCAGCGGAGGAGATAACCTTCATTCTCGACACGGCGGACGCGTTCAAGCAGGTCGGCACCCGCGACGTGAAGAAGGTGCCGGCGCTGCGCGGCAAGACGCTGGTGAACTTCTTCGTGGAACCGAGCACCCGCACCCGCACCTCGTTCGAGCTGGCGGCCACGCGGCTCAGCGCCGACGTGGTCAACATCTCCGCCGCTACCTCCAGCCTCACGAAAGGTGAGACGCTCAAGGACACCGCAAAAGTGCTGGAGGCGAATCACGCCGACCTGATCGTGCTGCGCCACAGCTCAGCCGGCGCCGCGCAGTTTCTCGCGGAGCGGCTCCGCTCCAGCATCATCAACGCCGGTGACGGCGCGCACGAGCACCCGACGCAGGCGCTGCTCGATCTCTACACGATCCGCGAGCGGCGCGGCAGCATTGCCGGTCTGCATGTGGTGATCGTCGGCGACATCCTGTTCAGCCGCGTCGCCCGCTCGAACATTTTCGGACTGCTGCAGCTCGGCGCCCGCGTCACGCTGGTGGGACCGAGCACACTTGTGCCGCGGGTTTTCGAGCGGCTCGGCGTCACCGTCTCGCATTCGATCGACGAGGTGCTCCCCACCGCCGATGTGGTGAATCTCCTCCGCATTCAACACGAGCGGCAGCGGAAGGATTACTTCCCCGGCCTCGGCGAATACATCCGCTGGTTTGGCCTGACGAAAGCTCGCGCGAAGTTGTTGCAGCCGGATTGCCTGATCATGCATCCGGGGCCGATCAATCGCGGAGTCGAGATCGACAGCGAACTCGCCGACGGCGTGCAGAGCGTGATTCTGGAACAGGTGACGAACGGCCTCGCGATCCGCATGGCAGTTCTCTATCTCTGCGGAGGCGTGGCGAAATGAAAGTGTCGGGCGAACAGCTTCCGGGGAGCGCAGGCTGCCAGCCTGCAGTTCGCGGCAGCCTGCCGCGAACACGTGCGCGTGTCCCATTCACCACGGTCTCCCGATCTGTTCGGCAGGCTGCCGAACAGTGCAGGCTGGCAGCCTGCGCTCCCCGGAGCCAGACATGAGCGCCACCATCATCCGCAACGGACGCATCATCGATCCAGCGAACGATCGCGACGAGATCGCCGATCTCTACATCAGCGAAGGCCGAATCGTTGCCGACCAATCAGCAATCAGCAATCAGCAATCCGAAATCGAGCAGATCGACGCCTCCGGATTGATCGTGGCACCTGGTCTCATCGACATCCATGTGCACCTGCGCGAGCCCGGCTTCGCCTGGAAGGAGACGATCGAATCCGGCGCGCGAGCGGCGGCGGCGGGCGGTTTCACCACCATCGTCTGCATGCCGAACACGGCTCCGGTTGCCGACAGCCCGAGCACGATTGCGTGGATCAAAGATCGCGCGGCGGAAACAGCCTGTGTGCGGGTGCTGCCCACCGGTGCGATTTCGAAAGGTCTGCTCGGCGAAGAGCTGGCGCCGATCGGCTCGCTCGCGGCGGCCGGCGTGGTGGCGATCACCGACGACGGGCATTGCATCCAGAACAGCGAGCTGATGCGACGCGCGGTGGAATACGCGCGCATGGTCGGCGTGCCGGTGATGGATCACTGCCAGGATTACAACCTCGTCGGCCACGGCGTGGTGAATGAAGGCTACTGGAGCACATTGCTCGGGTTACCCGGCTGGCCGGCGGCGGGCGAGGAGTTGATCGTGGCGCGGAACATCCTTCTGGCGGAACTCTGCGATCATCACATTCACTGCCAGCACGTCAGCGCGGCAGGGAGCGTTCGGCTGCTGCGTGAAGCGCGCGCGCGGGGCGTAAAGGTGAGCGGCGAAGTTTGCCCGCACCACATCGCGCTCACCGATGAATCGGTGCAGAACTTCGATACTAATTTCAAGATGAACCCGCCGCTCCGCACGCTCGACGACGTGGAGGCGCTGCTCGGCGGGATCGCGGACGGGACGCTGGAGATCCTCGCCAGCGATCACGCGCCGCACGCGAAGTTTGAGAAGGAGGTGGAGTTCGACCAGGCGCCGTTTGGGATCGTGGGGCTGGAGACGGAGCTTGGGTTGTTCATCGATCTGCTCGTGCACAAGACCAGGACGATCGATTTGCGGCGATTAATCGCGATGTACACGAGCAATCCCGCGCGCCTGCTGCAGCTCGATGTTGGCACGTTGAGCGCGGGCGCAGCGGCCGACATCACGCTGATCAATCCGGCGCTGGAATGGACGGTGAACGCGGAGCAGTTCGCCACCGCCTCGTGCAATACGCCTTTCGATGGTTGGAAGCTAAAAGGACGCGCCGTGCGGACGATTGTCGGCGGCCGGACGGTCTGGATGTAGCTGCTTGCCCCCGCCCGCATCGCTGCGCGAAGCGCTGCGGGCGTGGTGCGGCAAGCACGGGTCTGTGCTCAAGCAAGGAAGCTGGCGACCGCCTACCCCCACGTCGCCCACAGGGCGACGGCTACATTCAGTTCACGTAACCGCCGGAGATATACCTCTCCAGCTGGTCAATCGCCGCCCCCTGCACGGAGATCACGTGCTTCACGAGATCGCCGATCGAAATCACACCGCAGATCTCTCCCTTCTTCACCACCGGCAGGTGGCGAATGCGCTTCTGCGTCATGGAGCGGAGGCAGTCATCGACGGGCTGCTTAGGATCGACGGTCGTGAGGTCCGTGGACATGATTTCGCTCACCAGCGTCTCACGCGAACGTTTGCCGCGGAGCATGACCTTCCGGGTGTAATCGCGCTCCGAAAGAATCCCGACCAGCTCACCCTCCTTCACCACGAGGAGTGCGCCGACGTTCTTATCCGCCATCATCGCGATCGCATCGTAAACTGTCGCATCGGGCGTGACGGACCACACC
>JACCZQ010000052.1 GCA_013695905.1 Chthoniobacterales bacterium | reverse complement strand
GTCAGGTGCCGTGAAAGTGCTCCAGCCCCGGAAGGGGCGACGGAACGATGGGTGAGCGTGTCTCGCGTGCGGGTGAGATGGTGGTCGAGTGCGTTCCGTCACCCCCGCTGGGGGTTGGGTTCTCCAGCTTGGCGCAGACCCGGAGCTCTGCTGCGCGCCGCTCCGGGCTTCATTCCGTCGTGCCTCCGGCACTTGTCGAGAGCCGCTCGCCCAGGCGAAACTCCGGCGTGCCGTGCCAGATCTGATTGAGCGGAGTCAGAGATCGCCGTGGTGTCCCCATCAGAACAGGGCTGCCAGAGCACTAGGTCGCTGTCTTGACCCAGCAACGCAGCACCTCCGCCACGCTCCACGCCTGCGCGATGCAACCGCCGGGGATGTGCGGCTCCCGCGCGTCGAACACTTCGCTGATCGTGCCCAGCCCCGCGTGATCCAGATGCTCCTCGAATCCGGTGAGGAACTGCCGCGCCCGCTTCGGTTCCTCCGGGTGCGCCTTCATCCACGCGTCCACGAACGGCCCGATCAACCAGCCCCAAACGGTCCCCTGGTGATAAGCGCCGTCCCGTGAGCGCAGATCGCCACTGTAGATGGGCTGGTAATGCGGATCTCCAGGCGCCAGCGAGCGCAACCCCACCGGCGTGAGCAGCTGGCGCTCCGCCACTGCGACCACCGACGCCCACCGCCTTTCCTCGAGCACCGGGTGCTCCAGCGAGATGGTGAACAGCTGATTCGGCCGGCAGGCAGAGTCGCAGGTGCCGCTCTCATCGTTGCAATCCACGACATCATAGAGGTAGCCGCCCTCCTCGAACCAGAACCGCTCGTTGAATGACGCCCGCGTGCGATCAGCATTCCCGCTGAAGCGCGCGGCCGCCTCGGCGTCTCCGCTCTCGCTCAGCCAGTGTTCGAGGAGCCGCAGCGCGTTGTACCAGAGCGCGTTCAACTCCACGGCCTTGCCGCGCCGGGGAGTCACCACCCAATCGTCCATCTTCGCATCCATCCACGTCAGCTGATAACCCTCGGCGCCTTGCGCCAGCAGACCATCCGCTGGATCCACGCGAATATTGAACTTTGTCCCCCGCAGGTGCTGCTCAGCGATCTCGACCAGCGTCGGGAGAAGCGACTGCAGCGTCGCGCGGTCGCCGCTGTATTCGGTGTAGCGATGCATCGCGTGGAAAAACCAGAGCGTCGCATCGGCGGTGTGATAGAGGCCCTCGCTCTGGTTATCCGGAAACATGTTCGGGATCAATCCATTACGCACATACTCCGCAAACGTGCGGAAAATGTTTCCCGCCTCAGCTTCGCGCCCGGTGGTGAGCGTCAGCCCCTCCAGGCTGATCATTGTGTCGCGGCCCCAATCCGTGAACCAGTGATAGCCGGCGATGACCGTCCGCGCGTCGCCGCGGTTCCCCGGCCGCGCCGCCGGCCTGATGACGAATTGATCCGCTGCGAGCACCAGCTCCGCCGCGAACCCGGCCCGCGCAGCAGGTGCAGCCTCTTCGAGCAAGCGCGCCCGCCGCTGCAGCTCCGCCTCGCGCGCCTCTTCCGGCGCCAGCGCCTCCGCCACCTCCCACTCCTCGGTGGTGCCGGTGAGGGTGGCTGTTCCTTTCGCCGCCAGATCGAGCGCGAAGCAGCCCGGGCTCCAGAGATCGCCCTCATGGGCGTAGCCGCGCTGCTGCTCCGTCCGGTAGATCACCTGATGCACGTGCGCAGGGGCATCAGAAAAACCGGAGTTCTCGCCGCTCAGCTTCATCCGCAGCGGCGGAAATTCGCCCGTCTGCGCGGTGATTTCATACCCGCCACCGCTCTCAGTCACCCGGGGAGCTTCCTCCAATGCAGAATCGACCGGCGCCTCGTGGTGACGGAACTTGAAGGCCGGCCGCAGCTCCAGGCGCGGCCGCGTTTCACCCTCGATCACCCGGTAGGTAACATGCACCGTATTCTGGAGGTGCGGCAGAAACAGCCGCTTCTCCAGCACCACATTCCGCACCCGGTAAGTCCAGACCGGCAGCCCATCCTCCAGGCGAAACTCCAGTAGATGATCGGCCCCACCCAGATCGAGCTGGCCCCCGGCACGTTCCTCCGCGCCGAAGGAGACCACATCATCCTCTCCGAAACGCAGCGACTCAGCGAGGTGACTCCACATCACGGTCCGGCCCAGAGGCGCTGCGAGCGCCGCTACGAGCAGCCCGTGGTACTTCCGCGTCACCGCGCCCGAGACTGTCCCGGTCGCATAACCGCCGAGCCCGTTCGTCACGATCCATTCGCGCTCGAGAAGCGACTCGCCCGCTTTCCAGGGCATGCGGCGAACGACGTGCGGTGTCTCTCTGCGAAGTAAATTCTTCATGGGCGGACGAAACCCTAGACAGAATGCACCCGATAGCCCCGTGATTTTTTCTCTGTGTTCTCTGGGCCGCTGTGGTTACAACTCTCCGCGACATGGTCGACAAATCGAGCAGCGTGACAGTGCTGGACCACCCGCTGGCGAAGGCGAAGCTCGCGAAGCTGCGGGCGAAAGGCAGCACCACGGCGGAATTTCGCCGGAGGCTCCAGGAGATCTCGATTCTCCTGCTGGCCGAAGCCTCCCGCAGCTGGACCGTGGAACCGGCGACCATCGAGACGCCGATGGGTTCATGCGCTTCCCACGCTCTCGCGCGTCCGATCGCGCTGGTGCCAATCCTTCGCGCCGGGCTCGGCATGCTCGAAGGCATGTCGCACATCGTCCCCGAGGCGACGGTCGGCCACATCGGCCTCTACCGCGATGAGACGACGCTGCGCCCGGTGAAATATTACTCCCGTCTGCCGACGAACATCGCCGAAGCCGAAGTATTGCTGCTCGATCCGATGCTCGCGACGGGCTACAGCGCGTGCGAGGCCGCGACCGTTCTGAAAGACGCCGGCGCCCGCGCGCTGCGGTTCATCTGCGTCGTTTCCTGCCGGCCGGGGATCGAGCAATTTCACCGGCTGCACCCCGACGTGCCGATCATCACTGCCGTCATCGACCCGGAGCTAAACGATGTCGGCTACATTGTGCCGGGGCTTGGTGACGCGGGTGATCGTTACTTCGCGACCTAATGCGGCGGCTTCACCGCCGTGTATTCGCTGAAGAGATCCACCCACGCCGTCCGCTGCACCTCCACAAAGCCGCTCTCGCGCAAGGCGGCGAGAATCGCCTCCGGCGCCACGCATTGATCGATCGTCTCCCAATAGTATTCCATCAAATGCTGCACATCCGGGCTGCCGGTGATCGCGCGGCAGATCTTCGGCACGCAGTCGCGGAAGTAGAGCCGCGCCATCTTGTAGCGCAGCGTCGTAGCAGGACGTGACACCTCGAGGAGCAGGCATTTGCCGCCCGGTTTCAGCACCCGGAAGTACTCGCGGAACGCCGCCTGCAGGTCGGCGACGTGCCGCAGCGCGTAACCCATGGTGAGGAAGTCGAACGACGCATCCGCCACCGGCAGTTGTTCCGCGCCGGCTTTGATGAAGGTGGCGTTCAGCTTCGGACGCGCCATGTCGAGCATGCCGCTGCTGGGATCGACGCAGACGAGGTTCTCCGCGCCCACGATTTCTGCCGCCGCCACGGCGAGAAGGCCGGTGCCGGTGGCGACATCGATCAGCCGCATACCCGGCCGCAAGCCGGCGCGGGTCAGCACCCACTTGCGATACGAGCGGCCGGTGCCGAGAAAACCGAACGTATCGATGCGATCGTAGTGCACCGCGGTGCGGTCGAAGATTTCTTCAAGGAACGGCGCTTTGTTCGACTCGGAGTCGTAATAGTCGGTGAGGGTCGGGTGGGGCGTTTGCGCGTCGGTTTCGGGCATGGGGGCGTTACTCTACGCAGGCCTGCGCCAATCGGCCAAGGTGAACCCGCGTCCGCGCAGCGATTTGCCTCGTGCTTTGTCATGAGTGCAATGAAGGGTAGCGCTGGCGGAGTTGGTCAGCACCTGCGCTCCACGGAGCAGAGCACCGGAGGTGCGGCGGATGGAAGCCCGGAGTGCAGCGGGAGCGAAACTCCGGGGTCAGGTGCGGGGAAATTGCTCCAGCCCCGGAAGGGGCGACGGAAAGTGACGGCGCGCCCTCCGGGCGCTCACCCTGCGCGCTTCATATTCCCTGGTCCCATCACCTCAGCACTGACAAAGCACTAGAGGGAGTTGGAGAGCTATTGCGGCTCGAGATTGAACACTTCGACCAATGCGATGCCGCTCGTGTCATTTTTGCCGCGCACAATCGCGGTGTAGCCGCCCGGCTGCAGCGTCCGTACGATCGCCGACTCCTGGTCGTCTGCCGGCGGCACAGTGCTGGCGATGATTTCCGCCGCTTGATCGCTGCGCCAGTCGTCGTTGCTCGCGAACCTGGTGCCGTTCCCATCGTGCAGGTCGAGCGTCGGGTTCAGCAGCGCGCCAGCCACGCCGTGTGTCGCGAGGGAGGGGCCGATCGCCCGCACGATGACCTTCGTCGGCTGATCGCCACCAATGATGAAGCCGCCGATCATGACGTTGTCGCCGGTTTCGACTTTTCCGCGGGTGGCGATGTTCGCGATGCGGGACGTGCTACCGGGTTGCAGATCGTAGAGTTCCACAAGGCCGACACCGATGGTGCTGGCGACACCCTGCAGAATCGCGGTGTAAGCGCCGGGCGGCAGCGTTGCGATGATGGCGGACTCACGTTCGTCAGCAGGCGCAAGCCCGCTGCCGAGCACCTCCGCGCGCCGCGCGTTCCAGTTATCGTTCGCGGCGACGAGTTCGCCACCTGCGCCGCGGAGATCGAGGCGTGGATCGGCCAGACGGTCGGCCAGCGGGAGGGAAGGCCCCAATGCGCGCAACGCCACCTTCTTCGGTTCATTGCCGGTGATGATGAAGCCGGCAATCAGCACCCCATCGTTGAGCTGTGCACGCAATCGCGTGGAGACATTGAGCAATGACTTAGAGCGCGGTGTGCTGGACCCGCTCGCATTCAGGCGTCCCGTTCCGTAGATGCGGATTTGCGGCGGTGAATACGCGCCGAGCGTGGCGTAGAAGAGCAATCCACCGGACTTGTCCAACGTGATATCACTCATGAGATCCGGGCTGGAGTTCTGGTCTGGAACGCGGGTGGTGATCGTTTCCAGCAACACCAGCGTTTCGGCATCGAAGACGTAGAGAGATCCTTCGGTTATCGCGCTGTGATACAGGAACTTGTCGTCCCCGCTGAACACCGCGCAACCCGGAGCGCTGGGGAGGTGAAAGGCGCCTGCCGCAGTGTTTGGGTCCGCCGTCCGGATCTTCGGCGTGGAGTTTCCGGGATGACCATAGTACAAGCCATTTCCGGGAAACAGGATGTAGCTCCCATCGGTTGAGATTGCGAGATCCTGACCAAGCGCTGACGCAACCTTTGAGCTTACCTCGACCGGCACTGCCCCGGAGATGTCAAACTTCGCCAAAGTATTGCCCCCAAATCTGCCGTTAAGGAGCGTCCGACGATCCGGCGTGACCTGCAGCAGCCCCGAACTGCCGGCAGATGTTTGAACAGATGCGCCCAACGCACCCGTGGCGCTATCGATCTGCACCAACTCCGAGACAGCCGAGGAGCTTACGTAAAGGCGACCCTGCATTCCTTCTTTGACGTCGGATCCACCATGCGGAAGCGGAAAGCTCTGCACTAACTGGAGCGTCTCCAGGTCGATGACATCGACGTTTCCGGGCGATTGCAATCCTACGACCCAGAGCTTCTTGCCGTCAGCCGAAACTGCCAGGCCTTGCGGGCGGGGAGTGACGGGAATGGTTTTGATGACGCTTAGGGAGTTGGTGTCGATCACCGCCACACTCGCCGCAAGAGGTAAGGTGGCGTAAACGCGAGGGCGCTGTGGATCGGCGGCGAGCTGTGCGGCCCAGAGAGGAATTGTGCTCAGGAGTCTGTTTGGACCGGGTGCTGTGGGCGGCGCCGTCACCACAATCTGGATCGTGAATACGTATGGCCCAGAGGGGCCGGAGATCGTCACTCTTACCTGATAGGTTCCGCTGATTTCCGCGACGCCGCTGATGACGCCGGTCTGGGCATCAATCACAAGCCCCGGCGGCAAGTTTGCCGCGGAGAAGGTGCCGCCGGTGCGCGACAGCACCTGATAGGTCATCGGGCTGCCCAATGGCGCCTGCACCACCGGGCTGCCGTAGAGATGCCGGGCACCGGCAGCGTCGTCTGCGCTCAAGTAATCCCGGTCGGAGATGAGCGAGTTCATGAGCGCATCGGTGCCGGGCTGGCCCTGCTGATCCGGATGACCCAGCCCCAGGACGTGCCCGAATTCGTGCAGAGCCACGCGATGGAGGTCGTAGATGTAGGGCGCCTCGTATGGGCCGTCGCCGCGATAGGTCGCCCACTGGCGGCGCGTGTTGAAGATGACATCGACCTCCGTGAAAACGCTGCTCCCACTGCCGGAGAAGTTTACTGCCACGGCTAACACGTTGTCACCGAAGCTGTCCCCGTACACTGTCGACGAAAAGAACGCAGAGTTCTTACCGTCACCGCCTGATGTACCAGGCGACGAACCGCGGACGAACTGCACCGTCCCAAGCTCCTGGTTCCATGCGGCGAGTGCATCTGCGGCTGAGTCATTCCACGATGCGACGCCGTCACGAAAATCAGGCGGAAGACCCTGCAATTGCAGGTGCATCACAATTTCGCTGCCGGCCGGCCAGTAACGGCCGTTCAGAACAAAAGCGCTCGCCGCCTGCGCAAGGCTGACAACGAGTGCGACGAAGAGGAGGAGGTGCGGGCGCAGAGGGACCACGGGCGCCAATCTTCACGGAAGAAGCGGAAAAACACAAGCTCCGATTCGGGCATCAGCGAAGCGGGAGAGCTGCTCTACGCTTAAGAGCGCGCCTAGAGCTTTGTCATCTGTAAAGTGACGGCAAGACAGCGCCGGGACGGCGCGGCGGAGTGAAGCCCGGAGTGCAGCGGCAGCGGAACTCCGGGTCGGTCGCGCGAGAGCAATGCAGCCCCCGGAGAGGGGCGACGGAGGTGTGATGGGAATCGAGTTCTGATTTTCCGTCACCCGTTCCACGGGTTTGATCTTTTTCCCTGGCTGTGATCCCGGAGTTCCGCTCCCGCTGCACTCCGGGCTTTAATCTGCCGCACCTCCGGTGCTCTGCTCCGTGGAGCGCAGGCGCGGACAAACTCCGCC
>JACCZQ010000051.1 GCA_013695905.1 Chthoniobacterales bacterium | reverse complement strand
GGCGGATGAGAACTCCACCTACGAGCAATATGGGCCGGCGTATCGTGCCGGGTACGAAGGGCTGAGGAAGTACCCGGACCGGGAATATGAAGAGGTCGAGCCGGAGTTGCAGCGGGACTACGAAGCTTCGGAGGCTAACCAGGTGGTGCCGTGGGCGCGCGCCCGCCCGGCCTTGAAAGCATCCTGGCGTCGCGCGGTCGGGATCTACGGTCCGCGCGACCGTGCCCGGGGCATGCGCGGCGGGATCTAGCGCGTCGCGGATTCGGAACTCACCCGGAGCGGCGGAGCAGCGCGAGCGCTGTTACGCCGCGGCCCGGTGTGAGCTTACCGGCACGTATTCGTCCACGACGGCGAGGAACGGTTCGATGTCGAACGGCTTCGTCAGGTAATTTTTCGCGCCCGCGGTGAGCAGCCGCTCGATCTGGCTCGGCGTCGCGTCCGCGCTGAGGATCACCACCGGGATCTGCTCCGTCACCGCATTTCGCTGCATCAGACACAGAACGTCCGAGCCGTGCATGTCGGGCAAATTCAGATCGAGCAACATCAGCCGCGGTTGACAGGAGATCGCCATCTCCACCCCCATCTGCCCACGCGCCGCGTGGAGAATTTTGAGCCCGGGGCGAAACTCCAGAATGCGCTCTACGAGCGTGAAATTCACCAGGTCATCCTCCACGTAGAGCACGTCGCAGGTGCGCTCTGTCACTGGCGCCGCCTCACGTTTCGGCGGCACCGGCAGCGGCTGGCCCAGATCGCTCTCGATAATCTGCAACATCTCCCGCGCCGACTTCAGGATCTGCTGCAGATCCGAGTCCCGCTGCCTTCCTGCCGCCTGGAGCGCCGCCAGCTCCGCAAACCCGATGATCGCGTTGAGCGGCGTGCGCAGTTTGTGGTTCAGCGCCGCGCAAAAAGCCGGATGCAGGACGGGATCGAATCCCGGAGCGCCGCCGGCCGGCGCGGGCGCCTCGTGAGGCGCAGTGTCTGTTTCGTTGCTCATGTGAGTGTTTCCGCTTCCATCCCTCGAAAATTTTCGGCGCTAGCCAAACGCCGCCGTCGCCCCTGGTTCATCCGCTTCCAGGCGCAGCCCCGATGGCTCGTCGAAGAGCTGGTGGCGCAGCTTCTTCACCATATCGAGGTCGCGCCGCATTTTGTTTTTGTGTGCGCAGAAAATCACCGCCGTCTCATCCGTGATCAGGTCGTTCTTGTAAGCCTCGAGCAGGTTCTGATCGAAGCTGTGCCAGCCCATCGTGCTGCCCGCCTCGATGATCTCCTGGAAAGTGCGATTCTCGCTCTCCCCATAAAGCAGCGTCTCTCGCGTCCGCAGGCTGCTCCCCATGATCTCGTTCACGAGCATGCGCCCGCCGCCCACCTTCTGCACCAGTCGCTGGCTGACCACGAAACGCATCGTATCCGCGAGCCGTTGCCGCAGCTGTTGCTCCTCGTCTTTGCCAAACATCCCGAGAATGCGGTTGATCGTCTGCCCGGCATTGATCGTGTGCATCGTGGTGAAGACCACGTGCCCCGTCTCCGACGCCGTCATCGCGATCTCCATCGTGTCGCGGTCGCGAATCTCGCCCACCAGGATCGCTTTCGGCGCCTGCCGGAGCGCCGCGCGCAAGCCGCTCGCGAAATCCGGAAAATCCTTCCCCAGCTCCCGTTGATTGAAGAGCGCCTTCTGGTGCGGATGCACGAACTCGATCGGATCTTCTAGCGTCAGGATGTGGATCTGTTGTGTCCGGTTCAACTCGTTCAGCATCGCGGCCAGCGTCGTCGTTTTGCCGCTGCCGGTGGAGCCGGTCACGAAGATGATGCCGTTCTTCTCCTTCACCATCTCCTTGAAGATCGGCGCCAACCCGAGCCCTTCGATCGTCGGCACGCTCGTCGCGAGCTTCCGCATCACGATCGCCTGACGGCCGTTTTGCTTAAAAATGTTCACCCGGAAGCGAGCCACATTTGCCAGCTGGTAGCTGCAGTCGCACGATCCCTGTCGCGCCATGTCGGCCACGAGCCGCTCCTCACCCTTCATCAGGTGCGCGGAAATCTGCTGGATCAGCGGCAGATCCAGCACGCCACCGGGAGTGTCGATCGGAAACTCCTCCAGCGAGCCATGTTCCTCCACGATCGGCGGTTTCCCGACCGCGAAAAGCAGATCGGACACACCGGGCCCGCTTTGGACCATGGCGGCGAGCAGCGCATCAATAGTTTCAGGATTCACAGGAGGAGAGGCTTAGGGGAGTCTCCTCTGATAGCGGGAAGCATGCCGCGGACCGTGGGCTACATACCCGCCCTCTCTTTCATTCCGCCCCCTCTCCTGTCATTCCGACCGAAGTGGAGGAATCTCTAATCTTTCCCCTCCCGGGAGCCCGCCGCTCACCGCCACTCGTGCTTCGGATACTTCCGCTGCAACTCCTTCTTAATCTTCGGGTAAGCATCCCTCCAGAAACCCTCCAGGTCGCTCGTGATCTGAATCGGCCGGTGATTCGGCGCCAGCACCTGCATCACCAGCGGCACCCGCCCGCGCCCGATCGAGAGATTCCGCTCCACCCCATAAAGATCCTGAATCCGCGCCGCCACCGCCGGCGGAGCCGAAGCGCTGTAGATGATTTTCGCCTTCCGCCCATTCGGCAGCTCGATCCGCTCCGGCGCCAGCTGCTCCACCGCCTGCTGTTGCGCATACGTGAGCCAGCTCTTCAACACCGGCAGCACCGGTCGTTCCTTGATCTCCTTGTAGCTCACCGCACCGCTGCAAATCTGCTCCACGAGCAGCTGCTTCTCCGCCTCGCCAATCGCCGGCATCTCCCTCTCCGGGAACCAACCCGCGACACAATGGACCCGCAGCAGCCACTGCTCCGCCCCGTTGTCCCAGTGCTTCAGCTGCAGAGTCCCCGCCAGAACTTCCCGCGCCAGCAACGCCGCCGCTTCCTCCGCCGGAGGCGCCGCCGCCTCGCTCCGCACCACCAGATCATGAAACGTCGTCTGCCGCCGTCCCACCACGCGTCGCGCCGCCGCATCGAAGCTCACCTCCACCGCATCGCGAAACGCCTCCGGAAACAGCTCCCGCAGCCACGCCTCTTCGATTCGCGTTGCCAACGTCAGCAGCACCTGCCGCTCCTTGTCGCTGCTCTCGATCTCCCGCACCTCCGACGCCACCAGCAACGGCGCCCGATGCACCACACTTTCCCGCGCCAGCACTCCTTTGCGTCCGTGCACCATCGCGCAGCGGAGCGTCCCCTGGTCGAGACGCACCGCCACCTGGTCCGGGAACCCCGCCAGCACACAACGCTGGATCGCTCCCGCCTCCGCCTCGCGCTCCGAGACATCCAGCCCTTCATCGCGCGCGATCGCGATGAACTGCTCCCACAACTGCGCCGCCTCCCGCGCCGCGATTGCATTCACCGACAGCCGCGCACAACGCCGCGGATCGAAATTATTCTTCTCCGCAAACCGAAACGCACGAAGCAGGATGAACAAATCCGAATCATCATCGGCGCCTAACAAGTCATCGCGATCCTCCCGCGCCTGCTTCCCCTCCGCCCGCCGCAGCAACCCACGTCCCTGCGTCACCGCCGCGATCAGCGCCACCGCCCGCACACAGCGATGTTCCTCCGCCGCCAGTAACATGCGCGCATATCGCGGATGCACCGGAAACGCCAGCATCTGCCGCCCCAGCTCCGTGATGTAGCCCAAGTTTCCAACTTGGTTCTTCTGCTCCAGCAAGTTGGAAACTTGCGCCACCTTCAACGCCCCCAGATCAACCAGGAGCTGCTCCGCCCGCGCGAGCGCCCGCGGCTCCGGCGCCTCCAGCCAGCGAAACTCCGCCACATCATCAACTCCGGAAGCCTTCAGCGTCAGCACCACCTCCGCCAGATCGAGCCGTTTCACCTCCGGCAGCTCCTGCGCCGCCCGTTCCAGATGTTCCCGTTCCGTCCACAACCGCAAACATCGCCCCGGCGCCGTTCGTCCCGCGCGCCCCGCCCGCTGATCCGCCGACGCGCGGCTGATCTTCTCCACCAGCAGCGTATTGATGCCCCGCCGCGCATCAAACCGCGCGATCCGCGCCAGCCCGCTGTCGATCACCACCCGCACCCCTTCGATCGTGAGCGAAGTTTCCGCCACATTCGTCGCGACGATCACCTTCCGCTTCTCATAGCGCGCCAGCGCCGCATCCTGCTCCGCCGGCGTCAGTTCGCCGTACAACGGCAGCGCCACAAACTGCCCGCTCACCCGCGAAGCTTGCACTGCGGAAAGCGTGCGCATGATTTCATATTTCCCCGGCATGAACACGAGCACGTCCCCCTCCGTCACGCGTGCCAGCTCCACCAGCTCATCTGCCGCGAGATCCCAGATCGGATAATCCTCCGCGCGCACCGGCTTCTGCAGATATTCAACCGCGACAGGATGTTGCCGCCCGCTGGAGGTGAGCAGCGCACACGGCTTCAGAAATTCATCGAGTGAGCCGGTGTCGAGCGTCGCCGACATCACCACGATCTTCAGGTCCGGCCGCGCCGTCTCCTGCAGCCGCAACGCCCGCGCCAGCGTGATGTCGCCATAGAGATGCCGCTCATGAAACTCATCGAAGAGAATCGCGGAGACACCCCGCAGCTCCGGGTCGGCGATCAGCTGCCGCAACAAAATGCCTTCCGTGACAAACCGGATGCGAGTGCGCCTCGACACCACATTCTCGAAGCGAACCTGATAACCAACCTCGTCACCCAGCCGTCCGCCGCGTTCCTGTGCCACACGTGAGGCGAGCAATCGCGCTGCAATCCTGCGCGGCTGCAGAACCACCACCTCGCCGTTCCCGAGTAGCCCATGCTCGAGCAGCATCTGCGGCACCTGTGTGGATTTCCCGGAGCCAGTCGGCGCCTGCAGAACAAGTCGCGGCTGCTTGCCTAACGAGTGGATAATCTCGTGCTCCAGCTCGTAAATCGGAAGATCGCGCGGCTGCGGCATCGGAGCAGAACGTCGAACGTCGAAGCCGAGGCGTCCAACATCGAACGCGCCTGTAGCTGCGGCGCTGTGCGCCGCACGGGTCTGTGCT
>JACCZQ010000037.1 GCA_013695905.1 Chthoniobacterales bacterium | reverse complement strand
CACTACGAGTGCGAAGCCGTGTGTCCGGCCGAGATCAGCGCCAGCTTCATTGCGAAGCTGAACCGCGAGTACACAATGGCCAGTCTCAAGGCCGGCGCGGGCGAATAGCTAACTCAGCTGATTCCGTAGCTCTTCAGAAAGGCGCGTTCGCAAGACCCGCCTTTCCTGCGTTAACGATCAGGATTTCGACAGAATCAACAGAATGGACGGAATGATGAAACTGATAAGAGGGAGTCGGTGTCGTCGTTTTCGCACATCCATTCCGTCCATTCTGTTCATTCTGTCGAAATTCGGGGAAAGTCAGCGCGGCGTCATTGCGCGGGCGATACGACCGTATTCAGCCGCGACCGGTTGAAGGCGGGGGCGTGCCCGCGCGCGTTTCACACGCACAAGTCCAAATTTCCGGGTCCAGCTCTACCCGAGCCCGTGCACCCACGGCCTCGGCAGCTGCTTTGTCTCGCAACACCGCGAACATCGTCGAGCCAGAGCCGGACATTAGGGCCACCGCAATTTCCGGCTGCGCCAGCAGCCACGTCTTCATGTGGGCGAGGAAAAGATGCTTCTCGAACACCGGTCGCTCCAGGTCATTCGCGAACGTGAGGCCCTCCCACTGCTGCGGGGTGTAGCGGATGCCGGACAGCTCCTGCGAGTCGCGCCAGCGGGAATACGCCCACGGCGTCGGCACGCCGAAGGGCGGTTTTAAAAGCAGGAGCGGCAGAGCGGGAAAGGCCGGGACCGGCTCCACCAGCTCCCCGCGCCCGCGGCAGAACGCCACCGACTCGTAGAGGAAAAACGGCACATCGGAGCCAAGCGCCGCCGCCAGCTCCACCAGCTTCTCCCGCGGCAGCTTCGGCTCGAACAACCTGTGGAGCCCCAGCAGCACCGTCGCCGCATCGCTGCTGCCACCGCCCAGCCCGGCACCGTGTGGAATTCGCTTCCGCAGCTCAATGCGCACTCCTTCTCCCCTCCCCGTCGCGGCGAAGAACGCCCGCGCCGCGCGTACCACCAGATTATCATCACCAGCGGGTACGGTCGGATCGTCACAGCTGAACTCGACGCTGCCGCTCGCCTCCAGCCGCTGCAGCGTGATCTCATCCGCGAGAGAGAGCGGCGCCATTAGCGTCTCGATTTCATGGAAGCTGTCCTCGCGCCGCCGGAGGATGCGGAACGACAGATTGATCTTCGCAGGCGCGCGTAGTTCGATAGGATCAGCTCTCTCCCCCATTTGCGGAAGCATACAGGATGAACTCCGAGAACCTCGACAAAGAAGCGCGCGCCCGGGTGGTCATCGCGCTCGATTACCCGGAGCCGGGCCTGGCGCTCGACCTGGTGCACGATCTGGCGGGCCGGGTCGCCATTTTCAAAATTGGGCTGCAACTCTACACCGCCGCCGGGCCGGAGATCGTCCGCGCCGTCACCGCGACAGGTGCGAAAGTTTTCCTCGACCTGAAGCTGCACGACATCCCGAACACGGTCGGGAAAGCGGTAGGCGCAGCCGCGGCGCTCGGCGTGCGGATGCTCACGATTCACTTGAGCGGTGGCAGCCGGATGATCGAAGCAGCTGTCGCGGCCTGTCCCGCGGATTTGCTGCTGCTCGGCGTGACGGTATTGACGAGCTCCAATGAAGAGACGCTGCGCGAGACCGGCATCGAGAACAGCAGCGTCGCGGACCAGGTGCTGCGGCTGGCGGAGCTGGCGCAGCGTGCAGGTGTGGGAGGATTGATCGCCAGCCCGCATGAGCTGGAGGCGCTGCGCGAGCGGGTTGGGCACGGGATCAAAATCATCACTCCGGGGGTGCGACCGAGCTGGGCGGCGGCAAACGACCAGCAGCGCGTGATGACGCCGCGCGAAGCGATCGCGCGAGGTGCTGATTACCTCGTGATTGGCAGGCCGGTGACGGCCCACGAGGAACCGGCTGCGGCGCTGCAGAAGATCTTCGCGGAGCTTGAGAACTAGAGATGTAGCGGGCGAGTTCGTGCTGCGCGAACTCGATGTCTATCACGATGTGGAGCCCCGCTCCGCCGCGCTCAACATGGCCGTCGATGAGGCGCTGCTGGAATTCGCCCCGACCCCATCCATCCGCTTCTACAGCTGGCGGCGCCCTGCTCTTTCCTTCGGCTACTTCGGTGCCTACGCCGAGGTCGCCGACGAGGCGGAAGAGCGGGAGCTCGTCCGCCGCTGGACGGGCGGAGGAATTGTCCTGCACGGCGCGGACCAGACGTATTCTCTGATCCTGCCTCAACCCCACGCGGCCGAAGCGAGATCCGCGCGGGCCGTGTACTCCGCCATTCACGGCGCTATCCAGCGGGCGCTCGCCGGCAACCTTGACGCCGTGCTCGCGCAGCAGGACGCGCCGAAGATTTCCGACGCCTGCTTTGCAAATCCCGTCGTCGCCGACGTGCTCGTAAACGGCCGCAAAATCGCCGGAGCTGCACAACGCCGCACCCGCGCCGGGCTGCTCCACCAAGGCAGCGTCCAGCACAGCGATCTGCCGACAGACTTCATCACCGCCTTCGCGAGGGCACTTTGTCCGCACCACCGATTCCGGTCATTGTCCGGGCAGCTCCTGCAGCGCGCGCACGAAATCGCGAAGCAAAAATACGAAACACCCGGGTGGCTGCACCGGCGTTGAGAGTTGACTTGCGGCCGCTGCCCGCCGGATGTATCCGCCCTCTCCCACCGATGAACATTCTCACTGAAGAACAGGCCGCGGGGCGTCAACTCGCGATCGCGCAAAGCGAATTGCTCGACGGATTGCCCGCTGATTTCAGCCAGCAGCTCCAGACGCGGGGCGCCTTTGTCGAGTATAACCAGCAGGTCATCGTGCCGGCGGGCGCGATCGCCGAGTACGTCTCCTGCATCGTCGCGGGGCGCGTGAAAATTTCCCGCGTGGATGCCGATTACGCGAAGACGCAGGTGGCGACGCTCACCGCCGGCCATTGGTTTGGCGAGACCAATCTCTTCCTCCGCGTGGCGTCGCGCGATGAGGTCTTCGCCGATGGCGAGGTGGTGCTCTGGACCATCCCGCCCGACACCCTGCGCCAGCTGTTCTTCGAAAAGCCGGAGGCGGTCCAGCTGCTCTTCAACATCGGCACCTCACTCGCGCAGAAGCTTGTCTCACGCTCCGCCTGACCTCCGAAATAGCCGAGTTGGAGAATTACCTAAAATCAGCCTCAGGCCGGGCCTTCGCCACGAAGCGGCTATAGCCCCGCCGAACCTGCTCGCTTCACAGGCGGCATCGTGGTCTCGTTGCCCCACATGTGCGGCATCGCGGGATTCGTCGGCAGCGACCGAGCGGCAGATCGTGCTCCTCTGCTCCGGCGCATGACCGACGCGCTCCGGCACCGCGGGCCCGATGACGAGGGCTTCTTCGAAGCGCCGGGAGTGGGACTCGGGATGCGACGGCTCAGCATTGTCGATGTCGAATGCAGTCAGCAGCCGATCAGCAACGAAGACGACACTGTTCACGTCGTCTTCAACGGCGAGATTTACAACTACGTGGAACTCCGCGAGCAGCTGGAGCGACGCGGCCACATCTTCCGCACGAAGGGCGACACCGAGACGCTGGTGCATCTCTACGAAGAACACGGCGTCGAGATGCTGCAGCTGCTGCGGGGGATGTTCGCGTTCGCAATCTGGGACGCGCGTGAGCAGCTGCTGCTGCTGGCGCGGGATCGGCTGGGTAAGAAGCCGCTCAATTACGTCGCCGACGACTCCGGGTTATACTTCTGCTCGGAGATTGGGCCGCTGCTGGAGGAGCGACTGGCGGATTGGGAAATCGATCCGGCAGCTCTCGCGGCTTATCTGCAGTTTGGTTACGTCTCCGCGCCGCAGTCGATTGTGCGGCAGATCACCAAGTTACCCGCTGCACATTATCTCCTCTGGCAACGCGGGCAGGTGACGGTGCAGCGTTACTGGTCTTACACGCAGCGGCCAAAGCTCCAGTGCAGCTACGACGATGCGGTCGCGCAGGTGCGGGAGAAGCTCGACGAAAGCATCCGGCTCCGCTTGCGGAGCGATGTGCCGCTGGGGCTGCTGCTCAGCGGCGGGTTGGATTCGAACGCCATCCTCGCGCGGCTGGTGCGCGGTCTCGGTCAAAAGGTGCAGACGTTCACGATCGGGTTTGCGGAAGAGGCTTATGATGAATCCAAGATCGCGGCGGCCTCCGCGCGTCACTTCGGTGTAGAGCAGCACCTGCTCCAGGGCAGCACGGATTTGCTGCAGCTGCTGCCGGACGTGGTGCGGCATTATGGGGAGCCTTCCGCCGACAAGTCGATCCTGCCCACGATGCTGGTGTGTGAGCTGACTCGGCAGCACGTGAAGGTGGCGCTGAGCGGCGATGGCGGTGATGAAGCATTCGCCGGTTACCCGAAGCATCGTCTGAAGGCATGGCAGCAGCACCTCTCCCGTTTCTATCCGGCTGGCACGCGGGAGCAGTGGACCTTCCGCGCGATGACCCGCGGTCCGAAGTTTCTCAGCAAGCTCCTGCCGGAAATGCCGAGTCTCTTCTCCGGTGAGTTCTTCTCCGGCGCGATCTACGCTCGCATTACCACCCCCGCCTTTCGGACCCAGGCTGGGGAGTTCCTGCGCCAGCACGTGGCGGAGTTCTGGCGCGGCAACCTGGAGCCGCTCGAGCGCATCCTGCAGTGGGATAATACCGATCCGCTGCCCTACGATCTGCTGACGAAGCTCGACATCGCCAGCATGTCGCGCAGCCTCGAAGTCCGGTCGCCGTTCCTCGATCACGAGCTGGTGCAGCTCTGCGCACGGTTGCCTAACGAGTGGAAGGTGAAGGGCGGCCGTGGAAAGATCATGCTCCGCGACATCGTAGCTCCCGACCTGCCGCCGGAGGTGCTCGACGCGCCGAAGCGCGGCTTCTCCGTGCCCCTCGCACAATGGTGGCGAGGTGCAGCACGGCAACAGGTTCGCGACGGTCTGCTCCCGTTGCACCCGCGGTTGCAGCCGTTTCTCAACGAACGCGCCGTGGGTGAATTGCTGGACGAACATCAAAGCGGCCGCGCGAACCAAGCTCAACGCCTCTGGAATCTGTGGGTGCTGAACGAATGGGCGCGCACCTTTCTCCGCGAATGACCACGCCGCTGCACCCGTTCCGTGATCAGGTCTCCATCGTCGTCTCCAGCTACGACGGCTTCTTCGATGCGTGGCGGCCGTTCGCCTTTTTCTTGCGGAAATTCTGGAGCAGCTGCCCTTTCCCGGTTTACCTGATCACGAACGAACTGGCGGTGCGCTCCACCTCCCTCCGGCAGATCCGCGTGGGGCGCGATCGCGGCTGGGCGAGCAACATGCAAACCGCGCTGGAGCAGATCAGCACCTCTCACCTCCTTTACCTGCAGGAAGATTACTTCCTCACCCGGCCGGTGGACGAGGGGCAGCTGGCGAGTGATTTCACCTTTGCGCTGGAAAACGACGCCGCCTCCTTCTGCTTCTTTGATCTGGCGCTGCTGGGGCACGAGTTCACCCCGCGCAACGGCCGCTTCGATCTCGTGCCGGTGGAGTCGAAAGGGCGCACCCGATTGCAGACCACGCTGTGGAAACGCGACACGCTCCGGTCGCTGCTCCGTCCGGGGGAGGACGCGTGGCAAATGGAGGCACGCGGGAGCGACCGCACGCGGGACCTGCGGATGTTCTCCTATGGGCCTAACGAGTTGTCGCCGATCCCATATCTCATGTCCGGCCTCGTGCGCGGGCTTTGGACAAAGGAGGCGCTGGCCCATTGTCGCGCCCATGGATTCTCGCTGCGACCGCGCGTGCGGCTGCAATTTCGTCCCGGGAAGGTGCAGCAGCGCTGGCGTCGCGCGGTGGGACGTGTCACGCTGCCGATCATGCGGAGCCTGCAGGGGGGCGTGATCGATCTCGATGCACCGGCCTCTGTCTGGCCGCCGCAGTATTAATGGCTTTCAGTATCGACCCGGAAACACCAGCAACAGAGTCACCACATTGGGTGGCGGCGCTGAATCGCGCGATTCTCGACTCGGCGCTTGACTGCATCATCACGATGGATGCCGCGGGGCTGGTGCGCGAGTTCAACCCCGCGGCGGAGCGCGTCTTCGGCTACAGCCGCGCAGAAGCTGTGGGGCGTGAGCTGGCGGAGCTGATCGTCCCGCCGCCCCTGCGCAATGCGCACCGGGAGGGGCTCGCCCGCTACCTCCAGACAGGCGAAGGACCGGTGATGGGGCGCCGGATTGAGATTGCCGGCATCAGGAAAGACGGCACCGAGATCCTCGTGGAGCTGGCGATAACCGCCTTTCGGATTGCCGATGAGCCGGTGTTCACCGCGTATCTGCGCGACATCACGGCTCGGGTGCGGACTGAGAGGCGGCGCACTGCGCAATACCATGTGGCAAGCGTGCTGGCAGCTTCGCTCTCCATCGTGGAGGCCGGTCCGCAGGTGATCCACACCATCGCGGCGAGCGGCGGGTGGGCGGCTGGTTCCATCTGGTTGTGCGACGACGCGTGCGGGGTGCTGCACTGCGCCGCCACGTGGCACGGCGACGATGCTGAGCTGGAGCAGTTTGCGCAGGTGACCCGGGCCACGGCACTGCACTCGGCGGAAGGATTGCCCGGCCGTGTCGTCTTGTCGGGACAGGCGATCTGGGTGCAGGACGTCGCGAAAGATAACAACTTCCCGCGCCGCGACGCCGCGGTCGCAGCAGGATTGCGCGGCGCGTTTGCCTTCCCGCTCTCAGCCGATGGGGCAGTGAACGGAGTGCTGGAGCTCTTCAGTCGCGGACCCGCGGAACCGGACGACGATCTTCTGCAGATGGTGGAGGCGCTCGGCAGCCAAACAGGGCTTTTCATTCACCGTCACAAGATTGAGCAGGAACTGCAGCGACAGAAGGAAGCCGCGGAAGCTGCGAACGCGGCCAAGGATCGCTTCCTCGCCACGCTCAGCCATGAACTCCGGACGCCGCTGACGCCGATCCTGATCTGGGCCGGCGGGATGGCGGATTCACCCGATCTGCCGCCCGATGTGCAGGAGGGACTGCGGATGGTCTGCCGAAATGTGGAGCTGGAGGCGCGGCTGATCGATGACTTGTTAGACCTGACGCGGATTACCCGCGGCAAGCTGCAGCTGCAGGCGCGGCGCGCGGATATCCACGACCTGCTGCAGCACACGATCGCGATCGTGCGCAGCGACCTGGAGGCGAAGCAGCTCGCGCTCGCGGTGCAGCTGGAGGCGACGAATCATCAGTTGCTCGTCGATGAATCGCGCCTTCAGCAGGTATTTTGGAATCTGCTGCGGAACGCGGCGAAGTTCACCCCGCGCGGGGGCCGCATCAGCCTCCGCACCTTCAGCGCAAATCCCGAGCAGCTCACGATTCAAATCAGCGATAACGGCGTCGGCCTCGAGCCGCAGCATCTGGAGAAAATCTTCGATGCCTTCGAGCAGGTGGACGAACGCCGCGAAGGTCTCGGCCTTGGCCTCGCCATCAGCAAAGCCATTGTCGAGATGCACCACGGCGCCATCCGCGCCGAAAGCGCAGGAGCGGGCAAAGGCGCGACGTTCACGGTGGAGCTGCCGGCGGTGCAGCCCGGCTGAAAACTTGCGGCGCTTCAGCGAGTCGGCCGCGCCACCACGATGCCGGAGTGGCCTTTGTAGCGGTGCAGATACTCGGTGAGACGGGAGTCCACCACCACCTTGCCGGCATTCCGCGGCGACGACGCGTGCATAAAGCGGAGCGTGCCGTTGTTGTCGCGCAGCGCCAGCCCCACATGTGAGGTGGCGAAGCGCCGGCCATCACGCGAGACGATGCCAATGATATCGCCGTTCTGCAGCTTCGGTTCGATCGCGGCGACGCGGCTCTTCGGGATCTGGCGCAAGCCGCGACTGGTCACCTGTGCTTCCATGCGGCCGAGAGGGCCGAGCAGCGCCGGATTATTCCGGAGATAGCGGTAGCTCTTCCACATCACGGTCATCTCGCGCGCCGCATGTGGCACTCGCACGCCGCCGAGGTTCGCGGTGAGGTCGTTCACGAGTCCGCGGCGATCGTTGTCGTAGAGCCAATCTTCGAGGTAATGGAGCCGCGAGAGGTAATCGCTCGTGCAACGGCCGCCGCGATACCGGTCCTGCTCGATGTAGTGAAGCATGCGTTGCGGTGTCCAGTTCGACTGCGGCTCATCGATCATGCGCGCGAAGGCGAGCGCCGCCTCGAAGAAGGTCCAGCAATCGAGGCCGTTGAAGTTCACCGAGGGCGCCTCGATCCGATCGTCGATCTCGAGCGTGTAGTTGACGTAGCGGGTGCCGACGAGCGACCGCCCGACCGCGGCGGTGCGGTCGCCGATCGGGAGCGCGGTCCAGTTGTTCGCCTGCGCCTCGCGGACGAGGCGTTGGAATTTGTCTTCGCCTTTGAAGACGGTGGAAAATGGCAGCGATGCCGCCGTGGCGGAGCCAGCGGCGAAAAGCACCGCCGTGAGAACCAGTAGAATCTTACGCATTGCGCCGTGAATATCCTGCGGAACGGCATTCCTGCAACGGCGCGTGCGCTGTAGCTGCTTGCCCCCGCCTGCATCGCTGTGCGAAGCAACTGCGGGCACGGTGTGGCAAGCACGGGTTTGTGC
>JACCZQ010000352.1 GCA_013695905.1 Chthoniobacterales bacterium | reverse complement strand
TCCATCACCACGTCGTGATCCGCGGCATACGGTCGCATTTTCCCGACCAGCAATTCACGCACGCGCGGCACACTGCTGACCGGCGACACGGATTGATTCACGCGCACATCGCGCAGGTGCGTGGTGGGATCCTGTCCGTTGATGAGGATCTGCGACTCTCCGTTCTCGAGCCCGCAATCGAGCTGCGTCTCATCCAGCAGCCGGGTGACCGCGGCGCCGTCGTTCGGATCGATGCCCTGATCGAGCACGTGCCACGTGACCGCACGATACATGGCGCCCGAGTTCACATAGATAAACCCGAGCCGCCGCGCGAGCTGCTGAGCGACGGAGCTTTTTCCCGAAGCCGCAGGCCCGTCGATCGCGATGACGACGTGTCGTGGAGTGGCAGCCGCACCGGAGGTCATGACGCCAGGGAAGGTTGAGGAACGCAGGGGCCACTCATCCTATTTCGTCTGCTCGCGCAGGACTAAGACTGCTGATGACCGGGGTGGTCATGCGCACCCGTTTCGGGTTCATGATGTCGTCGAGCGCCTTCCCGAAGCCGGGGTAGGATTCCTGCACGCATTGCGCGTCCTGCACGACGGTTTCGCCATCGGCGAACAGCCCCGCGACCGCGAACGCCATCGCGATGCGATGATCGCCAAAGCTCGGCACCCTCGCGCCGCGGAGCGAGCCGCGTCCGTGGATTTCGAGGCCGTCGTTCAGCTCGATGACCTGGGCGCCCATCGAGCGGAGATTGTGCGCGATCGCGGCGATGCGGTCAGTTTCCTTCATCCGCAACTCCTGCGCGTGACGAATCGTGGTGGTGCCGCTCGCCAGCGCTCCGGCGACGGCGAGGATCGGCAGTTCATCGATCAACTGCGGAATCTCCTTCCCCTGAATGACGGTGCCCTTCAGCGGCGCCCCAGTGATCTCGACAATGCCGCGCGGCTCGATCTGATCCACATCCTCGATCGCCTCCCGGACCTGCGCACCCATGCGAATGAGCACGCCGAGCAACCCGGTGCGGGTGTCGTTCAGCCCCGCGTCCCGCACGAGCAGATGGCCACCGGGTTGAGCGCCGGCTGCGACCAGCCAGAAAGCGGCAGACGAGATGTCGCCCGGGACGGTAAAATCGCGGGATTCAGGCACCTGATCGCCGAAGACGCTGATGCCGCCATCCTCCTCCTTCGCGGTGCGGACGAGGAAGTAATTCAGCATCAGCTCGGTGTGGTTCCGGCTCGGCGAAGGCTCATGGACGGTGGTCTTCCCCTTCGCGAAAAGGCCGGCCAGCATGAGGGCGCTCTTCAACTGCGCGCTGGCCACCGGGGAGTGGTACTCGATGCCGTGCAATTTGGAGCCGGTGATCCGCAGCGGCAGGCTGTCGTTAGGCCCTTCCGCGACGATGTTCGCACCCATCTGCCGGAGCGGCGTGATGACTTGCTCCATCGGCCGCTTCGAAAGGGTGGTGTCACCGACGAGACGACTATCGAATGGCTGTCCCACCAGCAGGCCCGCCAGCAGACGCATGGTGGTCGCCGAGTTTCCGCAGTCGATTTCCCCCGGCGGCGGAGTCAACAGCCGCTTCTTGCCGTGCACCACGAGCATTTCAGCTTCGGGTTGCTCGATGCGAATCCCGAGACCGCGGAGTGCCTGCACCGTGCGCAGACAATCCTCGCTCGGCAGAAAGCCGCGGATGACGCAGACGCCATTCGAGAGCGCCGCGATGATGACGGCGCGATGGGAGATGCTCTTGTCGCCTGGAACGGTGATTTCCGCGTCGATCCGTGGTGCTCGTTTTACGCGGAATTCCATGTGCATAGAGAGTTCGTTTCGGCCGCACCGGTCGCGCGGCTGCGGACGAGCCTGTTGGCGAGGATCAGCATCGGATAATCGCTCACCATGTCCAGCGGCGGCTCCGCGCGCGGGCGATCAGCCCCGCCACCACGAGAGACCCGGCTCTGCGTTCGCTCCGCTACGGGACGAGGAAGATCTTGCCCGTGTAGGGATCCTTCACTTCGGTGCCCGGAGCATAGCCTCTCACGTCGGTGAGTTTATCCGGCGAGAACGGGCTGGTCACGAAGCCGGGTTTCCCGGGGACCGGGACACCATAGGGCGGGTCGCTCTTCGTCGTGGTAGTGGTAGGGGCGACGGTCGGTGCCATCACCGGAGCGGTCTCCGTGACCAGCGGCGGCTGCGGCTGCGGCGCGATGTCGTCCGGGAAAGGCTGCGGCTGCTGCTGGTATTGCGTCGTCGTGGTGGTGGTGGAAGTCTGCGCCGGATAGCGGCGCGTCTGGCGGGGTGGTTCATTGATCTCACAGGCGGAGAACGCGAAAACGGCGAAGAGAGCGAATGTGATCGAGAATTTCATAGTGACTGTGGACGAATGTCGGTCCGTTCTAATTCAATGTCGCGTGGCTGACAATCGCTAAATAGCAGCTCGCCCGCTCCCGCACAGTGTCGCGCAAAGCGCCGCCCGCGGGAAGGGAAATCCCAGCCGCTCCTCCCGGTACGGTCGCCCGAAACATCGGCTCCTCCTCCCACGACGGCGCGCAGTTCCCGTCGGGCTCGCGAAAACCGTTCGTGCTCGAAAAAATACGATTCCGGGGCCAGCCTTCTCCGAATCAGATACGATGGCGCATAGTCCGGGCGAACAAATCTTGGTGGCAGACGACGATGCGATGAGCCGTCGGCTGCTGGTCCGCGCTCTGTCGTCGGTCGGCTTTGGCTGCCGCGAAGCCGCGGATGGGGTGGAGACGCTGCGGCAATTGCACGCCGAGCTCCCCTCGCTCCTGCTGCTCGATTTCGACATGCCGGGGATGAATGGCGCCGAATTGCTCAAGCAACTGCGCGCCGACAAAAACCCCGTGGTTGCACAATTGCCCACCATCATGCTCACCGGCCATGGCGGAGAAGAGAGCGAGGTGCTTTGCCTGGAGGCGGGCGCAGACGATTTCGTCACCAAACCGATCAATCAGGCCGTCCTGCGGGCGCGGATCGAGACGCAACTGCGGCTGCAATCACTGCGCCGCCAGCTGCAGCAGCAAAATGGAGAGCTCGAGGCGTGGCGGGCGAATCTCGAACGCGACCTGGCCGCCGCACGGCTGACGCAGCAGTCGTTGATCCCGCAAAAATCGCCCGCGCTCGAAGGCTGGGACGTAGCGGCCGTGTATCGCCCCGTCATCCAGGTCGGAGGCGACATCTACGGCTGGATCCGCATGGCCGACGGGCGGACGCTCTTCTGGATCGCTGATGCGACCGGGCACGGTGCGTCGGCTGCGTTGCTTACCACCCTGGCGAAACTTTTGTTCCACCATGGCAGCGTCGAGCACAACCAGCCCGCGGCAATCATGCGCGCGGTGAACGACGATTTCCGCAGCATCTTCGGCGCGCGCTCCTTTATGACCGCGATGTGTGTGGCGCTCGACCCCGCCACCGGCCGCTGCTCGGTCGTCGGTGCGGGTCATCCGCCGCTGCTCGTCACGCGCCTAAATGGCACCACCGAGTCGATTCCATCGTCTTCGCCGCCGCTTGGGCTGGTGGAGCGCACCGACTTTGCCGAGACGGATGTGGATCTCGCCCGCGGCGACGCGTTCTTCCTTTATACCGACGGTCTTTACGGCGCCGAACACAAGACCTCGCCGCGTCTCACGGCGAGCAAATTGGCCGAACTGCTGCAGCCTGCGGCGCCGAGCGCGCAGGCTTTGCTCAACCGTCTCCTCGCACAAGTGACACACGGCAACGGCGACAAACCACTCCCGGATGATGTCGCCGCCATCGCGGTGCAGCGGTTGGAATGAGGCGAGACAATCTTGCTCCGGCGAAAAAAATAGTATTGCCCTCTCACCGGTGAAGGATTAATCAGCCTTTATGCCGAAAACCACAGCCACCAAAACCCCTGCCAAACGCAAACCGAATGCCGCCTTCATGAAGCCAGTGCAGCCGGACGACAAGCTCTCCGCCGTCGTCGGATCGAAACCACTGCCTCGCTCTGAACTCACCAAGAAACTCTGGGACTACATCAAGAAGAACGGTCTCCAGGACAAGAAGAAGAGAACGCAAATCAACGCCGACGATAACCTGAAAGCCGTCTTTAACGGCAAGAGCCAGGTTAGCATGTTCGAGATGACCAAGCTTGTCTCCGGTCACATCAAACCTACTGCCTAAACTTCCGGCAAGTTTTACCTCTGTGTAGTTAGCCCGGCGCTGGTCGCCGGGCTAATGCTGCACGGATCGGGCGCTCGCGCCGCTAGTGCCGCTGGTGCCGCGCAGGTTGCTTGCGGAACCTCGAAAGGTGCTGAAAAGTGGGACGGTGAAAGCATTCCGCACCAGCTCCATCCTCGCCACGGCTTTGGTTCTTCTCCTCCTCGCGAGCTCCGCCTCCGCGAAGCCGGGCTGGCTGACTAACTTAAAACAGGCGGAGGCTGAAACAAAGGCGAACAACAAGCTACTCCTGGTCAACTTTACTGGCTCGGAC
>JACCZQ010000005.1 GCA_013695905.1 Chthoniobacterales bacterium | reverse complement strand
AACGCGCGGTGAAATGGCTGGCTCATGTCCCACGGACGAACTTCTCTCAAGGTGCGCTCTACGAGATCGGGTCCGCCCTGAGTTTCTTCCAAGTAAGAAATTATGCCGAGGAATTTCGGGCAGCCCTGCAAGGCAAGAAAATCGCCCCGAGCAGGGAAACTGACGACGGCGGCGCCGGCGAAGAGGCGCCCGGTGAAATCGACATCGAAGAGACCGGTGCGGATCAGATTGCAAAATTGATCTCCGCGAAGTTCAAGGGTCACGGGCTGGCCACGCTGGTCGAAGCCATACTCAAAGCGCAGGGTTACACGACTTATCTCAGCCCCGAAGGCGCGGATGGAGGAACCGACATCCTTGCCGGGTCGGGGCCACTTGGTTTCCAGACTCCCCAGCTCTGCGTGGAAGTGAAGTCAGGCGATTCACCAATCGACCGCCCAACCGTGGATAAGCTTCTCGGCGCAATGAGCAAATTCGGCGCAGCACAGGGTCTGTTTGTTTCCTGGGCGGGCTTTAAGCAGAATGTGCAAAAGGAATTGGCGCCCAGCTTTTTCCGTCTGCGGCTTTGGACCCAGAAGGAGTTCCTCGAAAATCTCTTCGCCAATTACGACCGACTGGACGACGAATTGAAAGCCGAATTACCCCTCAAGCGAATTTGGACGGTGGCGGCGCAGGATTAGCAACAGCAAGTCGCCACAATAGGAAATGGCCACGAGCGCAAGGAGCTCAAAGGTAGTTTTCTAGCGGCGGCCACGCCTCCGGCGAGATCAAGCAGACGCCTAAAGCGCAGCAGTTGAACAGGGTTGTCATGAGAAGAGATTATCAAACTCGTTGTGAGTGCCGATCCAAAACCACCGAATGGTATCGCCATGTCTGCGCCCAGCAGCGCGAATGTCGTCATTGACGCGCACGGACCAAATATCGCCACGACCAGCGAGTTTTTTGAATCGCAGTGAAGGATGACCAGGGTCAACACGGAACCTGGCGAATGCACGGGAGGCGGCGCGCTTGTTTTCTGAGCTAAGCTGCGCATACAGCCGCCAGAAGTCGCTGTGGGTGCGGGAAATCAAAGCCGATCAAAGTCCATTGGCTCGGTCTCGTCGTGCTCAATGGATTTGAGATACGCGTCCAATTTTGGCCGCGGTCGCGGGTCGGCGATGATGCGCTCCCAAGCGGCGTTGCCTTCATTTTTGGCAGTGTCGCTCTGCGCGCTGCGATCCTTCAGGAAGAGGATGAAGTCGAGGATCGCGCTTTGTTTTTCGCGTGGGAGCGAAGCGCTCTCCTGTGCGATTCGCGCAGCGAGATCGATCGTCGGAGGCATGAGGCGATTGTACGACACACCGCTTCGGAGACAAGGCGCGGATTCGCGCCGTCCGGACGCTCAGGTTGATCTCGCAAGCGTAAGCGATACGCGGGAGGTAAACCTAGTCTCTGCGCACCGGTCGCTACAACGCGGGAGCAAGCACGATTACGATCAGGAGCACGAGCACGAGTTTCAGCGGCGCTACCGGGGCGGGAACTCGAACTCGGCTTTCTTTTTGTCTTTCGAGAGCTTGAGGTAGGCGCCGAAGTTTGAGCCGCGCTTGGAGACGAAGCCTTCGATCAAGCCGGTCTTCCCCATCTCGACCAGGCGCTCGGCTTCTTCGGCCGGGATTTCTTTGCCGCAGAGGTTTCGTTTCAACTCGAAGACAACTCGTGGGGAGCCATCGGCCTGGGGCTTGGCGACGACGAAGGCGTCTGCGGTCTGGTAGAGATCGCCGTCGTGCACTTTGCTTTCGCTTAGCTTCAAAGCCTTCGTGAGATCCAGCGGCGCCTTCGGCTTTCGCGGGGCGCGGCCGTTGGCGTTCTTTGCACCCGCTTCGCGTGGTTTCCGCGGCGGGAATTCCCAATTGATCTTCGCTCCCTGGCGCACAAGGAACGCGTCGAACGGGCGGCCCTTTTTCGAGGTGAAGGCTTCGATGAGATCGGTCTTGCCGCGCTCCACGAGCTGGACCGCGTGCTCGCGCGAGACCGACTTCTGGCACATCAGCCGTCCGACTTTGAAGATTTCCTTCCAGCCGTCACCCTCCCGCTGCCGCAGGACGTAACTCGTCGGTGCTTCGCACAGCTCTGCGCCTGTTTTCGGGTCGGTCCAGAACGGCACCAGCTCGTTGAGATCTACTTTGTTGCCGAAATCGAGCTCTGCTTTCCTGGAGCCGGGATTCTTCTCGTCATCGACGATCTTGATTTTCGACGGGAAACGGTTGCCGGTCTTGGCGGAGACGAAGCCGTCCAGTGGCCCGATCTCGCCGTTCGCAATGAGCTGCCGCACTTCGTCTTCTTCGATTTTGCGGCCGCTCATGACTTTGTAGATCATGAGTTTGCCGTCCTGCGATTTGTAGCCGCGTAAGGTTTCGACTAGCGGCTTGCCGTCGCCTGGCGAAACGATGTCGGTCTCGCGAGAGTTCGTCTCATCTTCCTCAAATTTCTTGGTGCGATCGACGATGCCCTTCGTCACCTCGACGATTTCCGCCATGAACTCGTCGCGCGGGTATTTGCCGTGCTCCATCTGGCGCAGCTTGTATTCCCATTCGCCGGTCATGTCCGGCTTCGTGAGCGCGTCCGCATGCACCGCGGAAAGGAACTGCAGCAGCGACTCCGCTTTCGTGGTCGGCACGAGTTCGCGCTGGTTCCGCTCGAGGTATTTCTGGTTGATCAGGCCCTCGACCGTGTCAGCTCGCGTGGCAGGTGTGCCGAGCCCGCGTTCCTTCATCGCTTCCGCCATGCTCTCGTCGTCCACGAGCTTGCCGGCGCCTTCCATCGCGGAGAGGAGCGTCGCTTCAGTGTAACGCGGAGGCGGCTTGGTTATTTCGTTGTGCAGCTCGGCGGAGATGGTCTTTGCCTGCGCGTTGTCTTCGGGCGTCAGGGCCGGGAGAGCTTTCGAGTCTGGCGAGTCGTCATCAACGGTCGCTCTGCCATAGACGGCGAGCCAACCGGGCGCGGTGAGAACTTTTCCCTCGGTTTTGAAATCATGCGCGGGTGCGACCGTGCTGATGCGCGTGGTGATGTCGAACTCCGCCGAGGGGAAAAAGGCGGCCACGAACCGCCGCGCGATCATGTCGTAAACCTTGCCTTCCATCTCATCGAGGTTTTTTGGCTCGGTCGTGGTCGGGATGATCGCAAAGTGATCAGAGATTTGCGCGTTATTGAAGATGCGCTTGTTCGGCCGCACCCAGCCGTGCTCCAGCACCGCGCGGCTGTGTTTGCCGAGATCGCCGGCCAGACTGCCGAGTGTCTCCTTGCAGGTGGCGACGTAATCCTCGGGCAACGCGCGCGAATCAGTTCGCGGGTAGGTGATGACTTTGTGCCTCTCGTAGAGCGCCTGCGCGATCTGCAGGGTGCGGCGGGCGGGGAGCCCAAAGCGATTGTTCGCTTCCCGCTGCAGCGTCGTGAGGTCGTAGAGACGCGGTGAAGCCTGGCTGGAGGATTTCTTCTCCTCTGTGACTTTCGCGAGCGGCTGGTTCTGACAGGCAGCGAGCGCGGTTTCGGCGAGTTCCTTCTCCCAGACTCGATCGATGCGGTCGTGCTCGTCGTTCGCCGCCTTCTTGAAATTCGGGCGCTGGTAAACGCCTTCGTAGGTGCCTTTCGCGATCTCGAATTTCGCGGTGACGCGCCAGAAGGGGCGGGCTTTAAAATTCCGGATCTCCAGCTCGCGACCAAAAACGATCGCCAGCGTCGGCGTTTGCACGCGACCGACTGACGCCACGTTCTTGCCGCGCGAACCAAACATGCGTTTCGTGATGGCGCGGGTGCCATTGATGCCGATGAGCCAGTCGCTCTCGCTCCGGGAGCGGGCGGCATCCGAAAGCCCCGCCATCTGCTCACCGTCGCGTAGCTTCTTGAATGCTTCACGAATGCCTTCGGTGGTCATCGTTTGCATCCACGCACGCTTCACCGGCAGCTTTGATTTCGTCAGCCGATAGATATTGTCGAAAATCAACTCACCTTCACGCCCGGCGTCGCAGGCGTTCACGACGGCGCTGATATCTTTTCGCGCGAGCAGCCGCTTGATTTGGTCGTAGCGGCTCTTCGAATCGGCGATCGGCTTGAGACCGAATTTCTCCGGGATGATGGGCAGCGTCTCGAGCCGCCAGAAGCCATACTTCTTCTTGTCGATATCTTCCGGCATCTCCAATTCCACGAGATGACCGACGGCGGAGGTGATGACGAGCTCGTCGTTTTCGTAGTGATCGCCGTGCTTCGGCACCTTGCCCAGCGCCCGCGCCAGATCGGCGGCAACGCTCGGTTTCTCAGCAATAACAAGTGACTTGGACATGTGGTGTGGCACCCCGGGAGGTGAACCCTGAAACTAGCAGCACGTTGCGGGCGAGCTTACCCGAGCTTGACGAAGTATTTGCCGGGCAGCTGTTTCACGAGCCGTTTCAGCTCAAGGCGCAGGAGGGTAGAGGACACGCTCCCGCTTGGCAAATTGGATTTCGCCGCGATGTCGTCGATGGCAGTTTCGCTCGCTTCGATCGCATCATACACGCGCCGCTCCTCATCCGTGAGAGTCGGCAACGCCCGTGCGGCAGCTGCCGGCGACGGCTTTGCTTCCGGCAGCAGCACCTCCAGATCATCGAGAATATCGCTCACTTCCATGACCAGTTTCGCGCCTTGCTGGATGAGCCGGTTTGAACCGTGAGCGCTGGGCGCATTGATGTGGCCGGGGACGGCGTAGATTAGGCGGCCCTGCTCCAGCGCCTGCGTCGCGGTGATCAAGGCGCCGCTGTTCAGCCCTGCTTCCACCACCAGGATGCCGTGGCTCCAGCCGCTGATGATGCGGTTGCGCATTGGAAACGTTTGCCGGTCCGGCTCGATTTCCATGGAGAATTCAGAGATGATCGCGCCATGGCCGCTGCGGATCTTTTCGGCGAGCGCGGCATTCTCCGGCGGGTAGAGATTCATTAACCCGGAGCCGATCACCGCGATCGTGCGGCCTTTCGCGGCCAGCGCCCCTTGGTGTGCGGCGGTGTCGATGCCGCGCGCGAGACCGCTGATGACCGTGAGGCCGGCATACGCCAGTTGGTAGGAAAGCTTCTTGGCCGACTCGCTGCCGTAATGAGTGGTGCGCCGCGAACCAATTACAGCAATCGCGTGCTGATCCCGTTCGGTCAGTTCTCCCCAGACATACAGCACGATCGGCGGCGCGTGGATCTCGCGCAGTTGCCGCGGGTAAAGCGGCGATTCGGCCGTGATGACCTCCGCCCCAAAGTCCCGAATCCGCTGCAGCTCCGCCGAAAGATCCACCTTGCTCTCCCAGCTGGTGATCTGCCCCGCCAGTTCGGCCCCAACTCCTTCCACCGCGCGCAACGCAGCACCACGCGCAGTGAGAATACGCTCCGGTGTTTCAAATACTTGCAGCAGCTTCCGCAGCCGCACCGGTCCCATTCCGGCCACCATATTCAGCGCGATGCAAGCTTCGATCGAAGTCATGAAGCTTCCACACGCGGGAGGAACTCGTGCGGCGTGCATGGAGGCACTGCCGAGTTCCGGTAATCGCGAACGTTCCTTGTGATAATCAGCCGCGCGTCAGCGGCCATTGCTGCCGCAACTTGCAATGCATCTTCGAAATCGCTGATCGTAAGCGACAGCGCCCGATGAACAGCGTCGCTACCTGCGCTGACCACAGCAGCGAAACGCAGCATGTCCTGAACAAATTTTCGAGCTTGAGCATCGCTCCTGGCAGAACGGAGCACGTAATACACGTTCGAGACGGTATGCCACGCAACGACACCAGACAGGGGCTGCTTCTGACACCACTCAACTACCTTGCTGCTCTCGTCGGCGAACGGCTCGCGATCCAGGGCGACATCGAGCAGGACATCGGCATCGAGTAACACCTTCACCGGTCGTTGTGCACGTACTTCTGCAGCAGGTAATTCAAACGTGGATCCTTCGGATCAGGCTTCGGGATCTTGAACTTTCCGCGCCACTTCTCGACGAAAGATTTTTCGCCGAGCCGACTAAACTGCTGCTCGACCAAATGCGAGAGCGATGTCTTTTCCTTTTTCGCGAATGCCTTCGCGCGGGCGATTGCCTCGCGGTCGATAGTGAGAGTAAGTTTCTCTTTCACACGTGCAGCCTACCAGGAGCACGTGTAAGGGTCAATGCATAGCCGGGCGCTGCAATGAAATTGCCGGGTGCCATACGCCCTTACAG
>JACCZQ010000542.1 GCA_013695905.1 Chthoniobacterales bacterium | reverse complement strand
CTCCAGAAGATGGCGCTGCTGCGGCTTTCCCGGCTCTCGGTTCAGCCGGTCAGGCCCGCCGAGTTCCGCGAGATCGTGCGGATGGGCGGCGGAGAGGTGACACTCCTGTCGCCTGAATTATCGGATTGAGGCGACCATCGTCGCTTTGCCTGAATCGGCCTATCTATGCGCTTTACGTTTCGTGTCGCGCCAGACCGGCTTCTACAGGCCGAGCATGGCCAGCAGGAAAAAGACGAGCACGCCAATGGCGACAAGAGCGAGCGGCGCCCGCGCGAGAAACTTGGTGGTGCCGTTGAGACTCTGGCCGCGCCGGGACTTCATGAATGCGATTAACGCCAGCACCAGCCCGACACCATAACAGAGCAGAGCGACGATGACGACCATCTCCATGTTTCCACCCACCGGCGCAAGCGGAAGCGCACCCATCAGCAACCCGAGGCCGAGAAAGAAAAACGAGGCCAGCCCTAGTTTGCGCAGGTGATTCATTGCTCCACCTCCTTAGACGAGTCCTGTGCTCGCAGCAACCGCGCGAGGAACATCCCCGGTTCCTCGGTGCGGCGAAAAACCGCTTTTCCCTCCGCAAGTTCCCGAGCACGCTCCCTCTCAGCCATGCACAACTCCCCTCCCGACCTTCTCGCACTCCTCGCCCAGGCCCGCGCAATCGTCCCCGACGATCGCCACATCTGGTGCTGCGCATCCGAAACCTTCGACTCGCGCCTCCGCCAGCAGCGGGGGCTGCTCCTCGGCGGCGCCTTCTCCCCGCATTTCCTTCGCGACAACAGCGCGATGTGGTCCGACACCCCGTGGACCATGCGCCTCCGGCATTGTCGCGTCGCGGTGTGCAGTCAGGCTGCACAGGAGCCGCTCGCCGCGTGGCTGCCGCTCATGGAAGCCATCGCAGGGTCCGGTGAGTCGCTGCTCGTCGTCACCGACACGATCGACTCGGAACTCCTCAGCACGTTGGTGGTGAATGCCGTCAAAGGCACCCTCCGCGTCTGCGTCGTGCATCCGGTGCGTGATCGCTCCGGCGGCGCGACAGCCGGCGCGCAGCTCGCCGCCCCTCCCACCAGCGCTGATCAGCTTCTGCGCATCGACGACGTGTGGGTGCGCCGCACCGCCACCGCCTGTTTCCCAAAGCCCGAAGACCCGCTGGCAGCAGCTGCCGCTCTCCAAAATTTCGTCATCATCGAGACCGGCGGCGAGAATCACGAAGATCAATACGATCGCCTCCGCTTCCTCGTGCGGGAGCTGCAGCGCGGCGCCTGAGATCCGTCGGGCACCGGACGTGCGGAAGCACGTCCCTCCGCCCGCCAGCACGTGCGGAGGAGTGCAACCGCCCTGCGTATCTTCCGCAGAAGCGCGCTTGCCATGACTCCCCGTACTTATCTTCTCGCCGGCTGTACCTCCGGGATGGGTCTCGCGACCCTGCGACTGCTGCACGCAGAGGGCCACCGCATCATCGCCGCCGTGCGCAATGCGGAGCCGCTCTCCGCGTTCGCAGGCGTGGAGCGGATCCCGTTTGAGGCTGAGAACGAGGATCTCGTCCTGGAACTGCCGGAGAGCATCGACGGCATCGTTTACTTTCCCGGCACGATCACGCTGAAGCCGTTCCGCGGATTAAAAGAAACCGACTTCCGCCGTGACCTCGAGGTGAATTTCCTTGGCGCGACGCGTTTCATTCGGGCGGCTTTGCCCGCGCTCCAGACATCCGGCCGCGGGGCCATCGTCCTTTTCTCAAGTGTCGCGGCGCAGACCGGGATGCCGTTCCACACCAGCATCGCCGCCGCGAAAGGTGCCGTGGAAGGATTTGCCCGCGCCCTTGCCGCGGAGCTGGCGCCCGGCATCCGCGTGAATTGCATTGCTCCCTCTCTCACGGAGACCCGCCTCGCGAGCCATCTCCTCGACAGCGACTCCAAGCGGGAGGCAAGCCGTCAGCGGCATCCAGCGAAACGCATCGGTGATCCAGCAGAGACTGCGCAGCTCGTCCGTCTGCTCCTGAGCGAAGAGGCTGGCTTCATTACCGGACAGGTTCTGCCCATCGATGGCGGGCTGTCGTCACTGCGGCTTTTCCAAGAGCGCGTCTAAAAACTGAGCACGGAAGAGAGAAGCATCCGCAGATTGCGCAGATGGACGCAGATTATCAGGGGAGCAGCTTCTTCCCATCTGCGTAAATCTGCGGATCAAACTGACTTTTTAGACGCCTTCTAAGATGAGAGAACGACTTCTCCTTTTTCCTGTGCTCCTTACCTGCGGAGGGCTGAGCGTCACGAACGGCCAATCACTTGCGGAATTGCGCTGGAAGAAACGTGTCGTCGTGGTCTCTGCGGGAGCTGGCGCAGAAGAAACCCTGGCGAAACAAAAAGATATCTTCCGGGAGCGAGATGCGGAATTCCGCGAACGAGACGTTGCCCAGATACTTCTCCGCAAACCGGCCGATCATCCAGAAATCGCCGAGCGATTCAAATTAACCGGCTCCTCCTTCGCCGTGCTGCTGCTTGGCAAAGATGGACTGGAAAAATTCCGCTCGGACGAACCGGTCCAGGCGGAGACACTCTTCCGCCTTATCGACTCGATGCCGATGCGGCAGGAGGAGCAGCGCTCACGGGAGCGCCGCAAAGAAGATCTTCCGTGATCATGCTTCCCGCTATTCGAGCCAATGCGGATCCGCCGTCAGGATGTCCAGCAGGACGGTGGCATCCACAAGCACCATCTCAGTCTTCTCCGCGAGTCATTTGCATCACGGCGTCGGTGGTGACGCTAACGGTGGCGCTTCCCCGCGCTTTGGCCAACCATTCGCGGAACTGCCCCTTTTTCGTTCGTGCCGGCCGAATAACCACGCCTCCTTCGCCGCCCGCGAATTCGACCTCCGTGGCTGGATGCAGCCCGTAACGTTCGCGCAACTCTTGCGGGATAGTGACCTGTCCCTTGCTGGTGATCTTCATCGAGTCACAGTAAGACTCCTGACTAATACTCGCCAACCAGCGCAAGGAATGTGTTACCGAACAGCGGATAGTATGGCGACTGGCGGGAGGCGCGCCGGCTGCAGGCGCCGGGTTTGCGCTTGTTTGTGGTGGCGGGCGAGTGGAGAAACGCTTTGTGACTGGCGCGGCGTCTCCTTCTTTCCCGGTTTTCGCTCCGGCAGTGGCGGCGGAGAGGCTGCCGCTGATCGTGTCGGTGCATGATGTGGCGCCGGGGACCCGCGCCACTTGCGAGAAGATTCTCGGGGAGATCGGGCGCTGCGGGGTGGATGTTTGCTCTCTGCTGGTGGTGCCGGATTATCATCGCTCGGGCAAGGCGATGGACGATCGGGATTTTGTCGGCTGGCTGCGGGAGCTGGAGGCGGCGGGCCATGAGATCGTGATCCATGGCTATTTTCATCAGCGGCCGCGCCGAGAGCGGGAGGCGCTCGGCGCGCGGCTGCTGACCCGCGCCTATACGGCGGATGAAGGCGAGTTCTTCGATCTTCCCTATGAGGAGGCGCTGGAGCGGATCACGCGGGCGCGGGATGATTTCGCGGCGGCGGGGTTGAAACCGCGGGGGTTTATCGCGCCGGCCTGGCTGCTGGGGGCGGAGGCGGAACGCGCGGCGCGGGATGCGGAGATGGAATACACCACCCGGCTGACGACGGTGCGGGATCTCCGAGCGGGCGAGGATTTTCGGGCGCGGTCGCTGGTTTATAGCGTGCGGAGCGAATGGCGACGGATGGTGAGTCTTGCCTGGAACGCGATGCTGGGCCAGGTGCTGCGGGAAACGCCGCTGCTGCGGGTGGGGATTCACCCACCGGATGTGATGCATCGCAATATCTGGGGGCAGATCACCCGCTCGTTGGAGACGTTTAGCGCGGTGCGGAGCTGCACCACTTATCGGGATTGGATTGCCGACCGGCGGGCGAGCTGTTCCGGGGGCGAATCATGAGCCGGTGCGATCTTCATGTTCACTCCCGCCATAGCGCGCGGTCGGAGGAATGGCTCTTCCGGCGGTTTGATTTGCCGGATAGTTACTCGGATCCGCGGGAGCTTTATGCGGAACTTCGCGGGCGCGGGATGGATTTTGTCACGTTAACGGATCACGATACGATCGAGGGTTGTCTCGCGATTGCAGATCTGGACCATACTTTTATCAGTGAGCAGGTTACGACTTATTTTCCGCATGATGCGTGCAAGATTCACCTGCTGGTTTGGGGCATCACGGAGGCGCAACACGCGCAGATTTCGCAGCTGCGGTCGGACATCTTCGATCTCCAGCTATTCCTGAGTCAGGAGCGGATCGCCCATTCCGTGGCGCACCCGCTTTACAGCATCAATGGCAAGCTGCAGACGTCACACCTGGAGCGGTTGATCCTGCTCTTCAAGCATTTCGAGGGGGTGAACGGCCTCCGCGACGCACTGCTGAGTGAGCTGGCGCAGCAGATTCTCGGCGGCCTCACCCCGGAGAAGATCGAGGAAATGGCGAACCGCCATGATCTCGCGCCAACGCACCCGGAGCCGTGGCGGAAGACTCTGACCGGCGGATCGGATGATCACGGCGGGATGTTCCTGGCCACGGCGTTCACGGAAACGCCGGCGGCGGCCACTCCGGTGGAGTTCCTCCAGCACGTGCAGGTGGGCAATTGCACCGCGCACGGCGAGGGCGGGACGCCGCTAGCGCTCTCCCATGGCT
>JACCZQ010000534.1 GCA_013695905.1 Chthoniobacterales bacterium | reverse complement strand
ATCGTGCCGCCACTGACGTTCACATCCATGCGGAAGTTTGCAGCTGTGACTGGCTGGCCTGATTCGGCCCTCGTCTGGGCAACGTCACAAAGTCGATTCCCGCAGCATCGTTCGCCTCATGACCACTCTGCACGAGCAGCTCCGAAAGGCGCGACGACCGCCGACGCTCTCCAGACTGCAGCGCTCTCTGTGCGGCGCGAGAAGGCGACGAGTCACCCGTTTTATTGGGCGCCGTTTGTGGTGCTCGGCGGCGGCTGAGTTTTTCGCAGATTAACGAGGAGATCGCGGGCGAATTGCGACTCCGGCTGCTCCGCCACCAAACGGGAAAAATGCTCCTCCGCCTCGCGCAGAAGCCCCGCTCGTGCAGTCGCGATCCCCAGCAGCAGCGGGGAATCGCCAAACCGCTCGCGCACTATGGCCAGTTCCCGCCGTGCTTCTGCACTCAGGACTCGAAACCGTGCTTCCGCCTGCGGCGCTTTTGCAATCTCCACTTCGTCGCCGATCGCGTACACCTTCCACTCATACAAAACGCCCTCCGCCAGCGGCACCGGCGAAGTCCACGACGGAGTCGTCAGCTCCACCTCCTCCTCGGCCTGGGATTCGAGACTCGTCAGGACGAGCCGGTAAATCGTCGCACCGCTCACCGGCGTCCAGCGTAATTCCGGCTGCGGTGTCTCCACGATTTCGCCGACCGGCGCCAGGAGCTGCAGCGGCTGCGCCCCGGCCGGTGCCGCCATGAGCGCGCCACCTGCCCGCGGCCGCAGCTCCGTGAAATCAGGCACCGCCACCTGCCGCGCGAGCGCCACCCGCTCCAGCTGCTGCTGCAAATCCTCCGGCAACACGGCAGCCGCCACCACGGAGCCATCCGCCCGCACCGCCACCTGCCGGTCCTGCACCAGCGTGGCCGGCGGTTGCAGTAATTCGTTGATCATCAGCCACGCGAAACCAGCCGCCAGGGCAGCAGCCGCCGCGAGCATGATCGGCCGTGGGAAGCGCGTGATCTTGCGCTCAGCCGGCGTGCTGACCACAGGCGCCTCCGCCGGCGATTCCTCCGTGTCATCCAGCACCAGCAAATCCGCCTCCCACCCCCGCAGGTGCTGCTCTGTCGGGATCTTTGTTCGGAGGCGGGCGCGGCAATCAGCGCACCGCGCCAGATGATCGCTCACCGAGAGCAACTCGGCCGCGGAGAGGCTGCCCGCGCCGTATCGGCCGCACGTCTCCTCGCTCAAATGGCTCTCCGCTTCGTTCATGCCGCTATTCATATAGATGCGAAAACGCCGCGCATATTCAGCGGAGCCTGCAGTTCGGGAGCAGCTCGGGTGAAATCTTCACCACATTGTCCCGACGTTCCCCTGCGTGCGGCGGCTTTCCCTCCACTGGTGAAATTTCAGCAGACGCCGATCAACTCACGCCGCCCGGCTTTGCGGCGTGCCGAGCAACTGCGCATAAAGATCCTCATAATTCTGCGCCGCTGTTTCCCACGCGAAGCTTTGCGACATTGCGCGACTCACGAGTGCCCGCCAATGCTCCGGATCGCCGCAGTAAATCTCCCGCGCCCGTTTGATCGAATCCCAGAACGCCTCCGACGAGGCTTCGTAGCAAAGGAACCCGTAGCCGCTCTCCGCGGTCGGATCGTAATCCTCGATGATCTCGTGAATGCCACCGGTGGCTCGTGCGACCGGCAGCGCTCCGTACTTGAGGCTGTACATCGCGCTCACGCCGCTCGGCTCCACCTGCGACGGAATTAGCATCACGTCCGAGCCGGCTTCGATCAGGTGCGCCAGCCGCTCGTCGTAGTCATGCCGATAGGCAAACTTCGCCGGGTACTTCCGCGCGTTGATCGCCAGCGCCGTCTCGAACGCCGGATCGCCTTCGCCGAGGATCACCAGCCGCACGTCATCCGAGAGCAGCCGATCCATCAGCGGCATCAACACATCGAAACCCTTCTCGCGCACCAGCCGCGTCACCATCCCGAAGACCGGCCCCTCCGGCTCCGGCGCGAGGCCCATCTCCGCCAGCAATGTCGCGCGACAGGTCCGTTTCCCCTGTAAGGCGCCCGGCCCGAACGGCTCCGGCAGCAGGTAATCCACCGCCGGATCCCAACGCTGATAATCCGCGCCATTCAAGATCCCGACCAGCCGATGCCCGTTCTCCCGCAGCACCACATCGAGTCCGTGACCACCTTCCGGCGTGCGAATCTCCCGCGCGTAATGCTCACTCGCGGTCGTGATCCGGTCCGCGTGCAGAATGCCACCTTTGAGCAAATTCATGCGGCCGAAAAACTCCAACCCGTGCAGCGAGAAGAACCGCTCCGGCAAATTCGTGAGACTAAAATCGAGACCCCAGAAGCTTCCCTGCTCCGCGAGATGCTGGATCGTCAGCACCGTCTTCACCGGCAGCCGTTGCTGATGTGCCAGCACCGGCACCAGCGCCGCCGGCCAGTCAAAGACATGCAGCAGCTGCGGCGACGGCGTCATTCGCCGCACCAGTTCCATCGCTGCCTTGCTGAAAAAGATGAACCGCGTCGCGTTGTCCTCGTAGTTCTCCCCGCGCTCGCCGTAGATCCCGGCTCGATCAAAAAACTCGTCACAACGGACAAAGAAAATCTGCACGCCGCCAGCGGTCCGCGCCTGGAGGTATTCAGCCACGTAATTCCGCGCACCCAGCTGCACATCTACCGTGATGCCGGTGTCTTTTGCCTTTACCTCCGTGTTCTCGCGAATCTCCCGGTAGTAAGGCAGCACCAGCGCCACCTCATGGCCGCGCCCGCGTAATTCGCGCGGGAGCGCCTCCAGCATATCGGTCAATGCCGTCGCGCGCTGCAGCGGCGGCCCCTCCGGGCTGATCATCAAAATTCTCATGAGCTGAGGCGATTTATCTAACACCCGAAGATCGAACGTCCAACAGCGATTGACCGCCCTTCTCTGCGCGACATGATTTGTGGTGAAGGTGAACACGAAGACGATTTTCGCTGCGGTGCTGCTCGTGATCGCGGCCGGCGCTGGAGCCTGGCTCATGCGGAGTGCGGCTCCGGTTGAGCCGTCGGCGGCGTCATCACCTCACGCCGCGGAGACGATCGAATCCACCGGACAGATCCTCGGCCTCGCGATCGGTGATCCAATTGCAGAAGCACGAAAGCGACTGGACCCACTGCGAGTGCCGGCGGTTTACACCCCGGACGCGAAGGAGAAAACCGGCCGCCGGATTTATTGGAAGCTGCAGGAGACGGAGTTCGATTGGGTAATGGTCTGGGGCAACCCGGAGGGAAAGATCACCCGCATCCGCGGTTATCTCCGACCGGAGCAAAAAAAACCGTTCCACGAGATCGGCGACGTGCAGACGGCGGCGAACGCCACCGCGACCGCTGCCAAATGGAACCTGCGGCGACCCGGTGGTCCTTACTTCCGGCTCGTCGCGCAAGGCACTGAGCACCGCGCGCAGACCGTTTACATGTTCAGCCTCGACCTGCCGAAAGAGCAGGACGGCCCGCGCGATCCGGAGCCGGACGAGAAGGATTGACTTCAAAGCAGCACATCCCACGGGCGTGGGCGGCGCGATGTAAAGGAGGAGCTCGTCGGCTCCTCTCAGCCCATCCCCTATGAAAACATCCCCATCTCTGCTGGTGAAATTCAATCCTCTTGGCGGGTTCACCAGCCGCCGCCTCGTTGCCACCCTCTCGCTCGCAGCGGGTGCAGCATTGATCCTGGTCGCCCAGGCCGCAGCGCCGCCGAACGCCACCATCGGGCCGAATGACACCGCGCCCGTGAACTGGGTCGGCACCGCTCCCGGTGGCGTTTCAGCGGGCGAAGCGACGTGTGTGAACGGCGTCAACTGCGACGTCTTCAAGA